>DATGFI010000745.1:0-6923 GCA_035309205.1 Planctomycetota bacterium
GCCGGGTCGCCGCGTGGGTGAAGAGCCGGTCCGAGCTGGCGTTATCCGGCCTGCGCGACGACAGCTGGTACGAGTGCGAATTGGCGATCGCGCGCACGAGCCAGGCCAGATCGTACTCGTGGGCGACGAAGTCCCTGGCCAGGCGGTCCAGCAGCTCCGGGTGCGACGGCTTGAAGCGGTTGGAGAAATCGTCGACGGGCTCAATGATGCCGCGGCCGAAAAAGTGCGCCCAGTAGCGGTTGACGAGCGATTTGGCGAAGAGCGTATTCTCGGGACGGATGAGCAGCTTGGCGAAAGCCTCCCGCCGCGGCAGGTCCTTCTCCGGCGCCTGGTCGTCGAGGAAGCGGGGGGAGACGTTCTTCTTGGCCTTGCCCTCCCCGAAGGCCGCTTCGCCCGTGGTCGCATCATAGAGCTCGAAACGATTGTCTTTGGGAGCGGGCGCGGGCTTGGGCGCGGCAGGCGCAGGCTTGGTTACCGTAGGCGCAGGCGCGGGCGCGCTGGGCGCGGGCGTGGTCGGCGCAGACGCGGGCTTGGTTACCGTGGGCGCGGGCACCGGCATGCTGGGCGCGGGCGTGGGCCCGCTGGGCGCAGGCGTGGTCGGCGATGGCGCGGGCTTGGTCGCAGCGGGCGCGGGCGCGGCGGGGGCAGGCGCGGGAGTTGGGGGCTCGACCTTCTTCGACTTGGTCCGCGCGAAGAACGCGACCATGCCGTAGAAATCCTCCTGGGTGAATCGGTCAAACGGATGGTCGTGGCACTGGGCGCACTGGATCTGGGTGGACATGAAGACCTTCGAGGCCTTGCTCGCCATCGTTACGCCGCCCATGCCGTCCTTGCGGGAGAGCTTGAGCAGGAAGTTGACGGGCCCGCAGTCCGTGTTGATGCCGTTGGAGGTGAGCAGGGCGCGGACCATCTTGTCGTACGAGAGGTTCTTCGCGAAGACCTCGTCGCGCAACCAGGTGTAGAGAGCTCTCTTGGAATCATTCCGGGACTGCTGGTCGTAGCCGACGAGGATGTCTTCCCAAAGCTCGGCCCAGGCGTGCGCGTATCCGGGACGGGTCAGAAGCTGATCGATCTTCGCGGCGCGCTTGTCGGGAGCCCGGTCGGAAAGGAAGTGGAGGATCTCGTCCGGCGAGGGGAGGTTCCCGGTGATGTCGAGGGAGGCCCGTCTGAGGAATTCGGCATCGGTGGAGGGGCCCGCGGCCGTCACCGCCGCGTCGCCCCAGCTTCGGGAGATCTCGCGGTCGATGAGCGCGCTCCCGGTGAGCGTGACTTCCGTGGTGGACTGCGCGGAAAGGACGGAAGCCAGGGCCAGGCTCGCGAGCGCGAGGGCGGCAGCTTTCATGGGTCCCCCCTTATATGGAGATCCGCGGGGTTTCCTCTAGATACTTAACCATAGCGGGGTACATTTGTTGTGTGACATCGAAGCGATTCGGAGGCCCCGATGCCGTCGGACCGGAGGCGGCTCGCGCGGACTTCCGGGGCCCTCTTTTTTCCGCAACAATTCAGAGGGCCGCTTGTTGAACCTCTTGATGAGACGGCTATTGGAGGCCCCCATGCGCATGCTCGCGGTCGGCATCCTCGCGGTCCTGGTCGCTCCGGCGACGTTCGCGCAGGATACGAGGACGGAAGACAAGGTGTCCGGATCCTCGCTCATCGACAAATGGATCCGCTCGAAGTGGGCCGACGCGCAGGTGAAGCCTGCCGCCCGGACGAGCGACGCGGAGTACATGCGCCGCGTGTACCTGGACGTCGCCGGCGTCATTCCCACGCTCGAGGAGGCCGAGAGCTTCCTCACCGACAAGAGTCCGAACAAGCGCGAGAAGCTCGTGGATTCGCTCCTGAAGGACGAGCGCTACGCCGACCACTGGGCCGACATCTGGAGCGGCGTGATCGTCGGCTTCGACAAGGACCAGAAGGCCCAGGGGATGCGCAACGAGGGCACCCACGACTTCCGGGACATGCTCGAGAAGAACATTCCCTACGACGAATTCGCGCGCAAAGTGATCACGGTCGAGGGCTGGGTGCCGGAGCGCTACGGCCCGGCGATGATGAAGCCCGGAGAGAAGCCCGAAGAGGACAAGAAGCCGGTTGGCCTCGCCAGCTACCTGGTCCGCCAGTTCCGCGAGGCCGGGAAGGACTTCCCGAAAGCGGTCGCCGGCAAGCTGACGCGCGCCTTCCTGGGCGTCCAGATCCAGTGCGCCCAGTGCCACGACCATCCCTTTGACCGCTGGACCCAGGAAGAGTTCTACGGCATGGCGTCCTTCTTCACCGAGGTGCGCGTCAAACGCGATCCCAAGGACTCCGAGATGCGCGGCTACCACGTCGAGGATTCGGTCCACGGCGCGGTCGGGAAGAAGCTGGCGGGCGTCGGCGGCCCGGATCTGTCGATCCCGGATTCGAAGTCGGGTCCCATCAAGCCCTCGTTCATCGACACGAAGGCCGGGGTCGAGTCGGGCGTCGCTCGCCGCGCGAGCTACGCGAAGTACGTCACCTCGCCCGACAACCTCCAGTTCGCCAAGATGTGCGTGAACCGCTACTGGTCGCACTTTTTCGGCGTGGGCATCGTGAACCCCGTCGACGACTTCAACGGCAAGAACAAGCCGACCCATCCGGAACTCCTGAACGAGCTGGCGAAGGACTTCATCGACCACAAGTACGACCTGCACTGGCTGATCCGGGCGCTGGCGGGCTCGGAAGCGTACGCGCTCTCGTCCCGCTCGGCGGCCAAGGAGCGCGATCTCCAGGCAGAGAATCTCTATGCGCTCGCCCGGGTCCGCGCGCTCATGCCCGAGCAGATCATGCGCTCGGTGATCGAGGCGGCGCACCTGGATGAGAGCCCCATGATGGGCATGAACCCCCGGGACATGAAGGGCGCAGCCGGCGGGAAGAAGAAGGGCGGCGCCCGCGGCGAGGCCGCGCAGGCGCTCCTCATGCGCCTGACCGCGCAGTTCCGGACGACCTTCGAGGACGACGAGGGAGGCGAAGCGGTGGAGTTTGCCGGCACGATCCCCTCGGCCCTCATGATGATGAACAGCCAGGTGATCGCGGCGGGCACGACGGCGGGCAAGGTGAACGGATTCGGCGAGATGCTGGCCAAGCACGGATCCGCGGAGGCGAAGGTGCGGGCGATCTTCCTTTCGTGCGTGAGCCGGCTCCCGACGCCGGCGGAGGCGTCCCGCTGGATGGCGCACTGCTCGAAGGGCGCGGGCACGGCGGGCTACGAGGACCTGATGTGGACGCTGCTCAATACGAGCGAGTTCCTCTTCAATCACTGATCGGAAACGACGCACATGGTGAGCGGGCGGCCTTCGGGCCGCCCGCTTTTTTATTCCAAGCGAAGAGGGGGAGAGCTTGACGGAAGGGGATGCGGGGCTATAATGTCCCCCCTCGACACCACGAGCGGCGGAGGCCCGACGGGGCCCTCACGGCGCGGGGTGGAGCAGCCTGGTAGCTCGTCGGGCTCATAACCCGGAGGTCGTGGGTTCAAATCCCACCCCCGCTACCCGTCGGCCTGAAACTCAGGCCGACCGGTAGCGGGTGTAGCTGCAAAAGGCCGCTCTTCAGAACGGACGTCATGCGCTTGCCCCGCGCTTCCTTCCCGAACGTGAGCTCGACACGTTCCACAAACTTCCCGAAAAAAGACTTCTGCGTTTGGGGCGGCAGGGCCTCAAATTGCTGCAATTCCCCCAGGGAAACGAGCGCTTCGTCCGTTGCGGCCTCGATATCGATGATGGAGCCTTTGCGTCCGGGCTGAAGGGTGCTCGATCCAAGCTGCTTGGTCAGTCTGGCGATCTCCTCCTTGGCCTGGTGGTAAGGCGCCTCCTGACCGATCTTGGCGCGATCCTTGGGGTCGAGGCGCTCAAGGATCCCCACGCGTTCATGCAACTCGGCGAAGCGCCTACGAAGGGATGCGGCTGAGGTCTGCTTCGGGCGCCCGAAGAGGGACTCCAGTCGGGCCTTGACCAGCAGGCGCAGGTTGCCGGATCCCAGCTTGAAAGGGAGGGATTCGCGAATTTTCGACAAAATAAAAGATTCGAGCGATCTTGCAGGCACCTGGTTAAAGGCGCACTGGTCCGAGCCGGAATTCAGATACGTCGAGCAGACGTACATCTCCTTCTTGTAGGTGTGGGGCTTCCCGTTGACCATCTTGGTCTTCGTGGACTTGTGGCCGTACATCTTGGCACCGCACTGGGAGCAGAAGAGCTTTCCACCGAGGACCGAGTGCGTGTGGATCTGGTTCTTCTCCCGGTAGTGTTTGTCCGCTCGCAGGGCCCGCGCCGCCTGAGCCTGATGCCAGAGCTCCGGGCCTATGAGCGCCAGGTCGGGCATCGGCACTCGGATGCGGTCTCGCTCTTCATGCAGGAGCACCTGGGCCTTGGCGCTCCGGGGTTTGGGGACCATGGCACCATTCTGGATGAAGTTGTATTTCGCCTCGGTCCGGCTGTTCCATTCGAAGATGCCCATGTAGATGACGTTCTCGAGGATCGCCTTAATGGCGCTGGTCCTCCAGAGGCCATGCCCTCCGGGAGGCGGTACCTCCCGGGCATTGAGCTCCTTGGCGATGGCTTTGAGCCCCATTCCACGGTCGGCAGCGGCCTTGAAGATGTAGACGGCCGAATCGATCCGAAGGGGTTCGCTGCGAACCAAGCGGGTGAGTTCCGCCTCCGATTTCAGGGGAAGGGCATTCTCGACGCTGGATCGGACTTCACGGATCAGCTTCCCGTCAAGGTCCAGAATATGATGAATTGCGGGCTCCTGAGTGCCGTCCGGGAGCGTGCGCTTTCTCCGGATGAGTCGGATCCGGCGCACAGGCTTCATGGTGAGCTTGTCCACGATCTCCGCGTCGAACCCGTAAGGAATCGGTCCGCCGCACCAGAACCCCTGACGGGCCAGGCCCAGCATCCCGCGAAGAGTGTCGCGGGACGTCTGCTTCAGGACCTCGTGCTTCTGAAAGGTGTCCACGGCCCAGACGATCTCGTGGTCCGTGCTGAGGGCCTTGCCTTCGACGCAGTAGATAACATCCGCCCCTGCCTTGAGAATGCGATCGGCGTAGGTGGCCGCCTCGTACATATCGGCCCGCGTGAATCGAGCGCGGTCGTAGCAGAGGATGCAGCTCCACAGACGCTCGGGGTTCTTGAGGTCCTGCATCAGCCGCACGAATCCCGTTCGGTGGGCATGGTCGTCGCCGGAGATGGCGTCGTCGAGATACTCGCCGACGGTGACATAGCCATTGGCCTTCGCCCATTCCGTGATGGTGGTCCGCTGCTCCTCGATGCTCTTATCCTGCATGCTCGTGGAGCGGCGCAGCAACATGACGGCGACACGCGCGGCCTTCTGGATGACGCTTCCGATCGTTCTCATCGGGTTCCTTCTTATGCGGACAGGGCGGACTGAGAATCGTTCTGCTTAAGCGACCAGAGCGAAACGGCAACATCGGCAAGGAAGTCCTCCAGGCCGGCTTGAGGTTGTGCTTGGACTTCCAGGGTCTTGAGCACCGCCGGCCAGTCGATGCCCCCCTCAGCCACGGACGGGGCGTGGTGGCGGAACTGGAGCAGCCGGGCGCGCTTTTTCTTCATGCAAGGGTCTCCTATCTGAACCATCAGGTTTCGGCGGGGGCGCCATGCTGCGGTCCCACCCGGCGACACGAAGGTCGCCGGGTGGGAAACACGCAGGCATGAGGAGGGACTACGGTTCCAAGGCGACGCGCAAGTCCCGGATGAACTTGAACGCCTCCATGTGGTCCTTGGCGTGGGCGAGGGCCCAGTTGACCGCATCCGCCGCCTCCGCAAAGACGGGGACGCGGTACTTGCCCGGATCCATCACGCTCGCGACCTCCTCGTTCTGGAACTCGTCGTCCCAGTCCTCCTCGAACAACCCGCTGGTCCGCCGCATAGTCACCTCTAAGAAGGATTCGTTCGGCCTCGGTCACATGACCAAGACACCCCGAGCCGGGGGAGGCCGGGGAACCCCCGGCGTGAGGTGTCTTGGCCCGCGACGTCGACCCCATGAATCCTCTCCGAAGGATTGAGCTAATGCCGCTCAGCGGGTGAAAACAAAGGACGCTAATTTCGAAAGAGCTTCAGATTCAATTGCGCAAAGATTGAGAACTTCGTGGAGTCCTAATTCCCCAAACGGTTCGCGTCAGCCGACGACGGCCACCACATCCCATCCAGCTGATATCGAGATCGCGATGCCATGCCACGCAGGCAAGAAGCGGTCTCGTGCGTCTGTTTCCTTGGAGGGTCCTCTCACCCTTTAAACCCCAGTGCTAGGGGTTACAGCATATGTATGCTACCAGTAATGGTACTGCCATGTCAAGTGAAAAAGAAACGTTGATCGAGATTCCGGGCTGATACCGGGGGTACGCACACCCCCCGCTTCGCGGGGGCCCCCCGCGCCCCGGGCTCTCGACCTGTTTCCCCCTCCGCTCCAGGGCCAGGCCGCCGAAGGGAATCCCTCTCTCGGTGTCTGGCACCTTTTGTCGTGAAGGACTTCTCGGATGTGAAGACTCAACTGCGACCGGAAGTCAAGTTAGAGCGATTGGAGGGGTGGAATACGCCACCGTTAAATCACGAAAGGTCGGCAGCAATACTGCGCTGGATACACTGTGTCACTCCCGGAAATGTCTGCCGGCTCATTTTCTTGAATCTGTGGCGAAAAGCAGACCTATGGCTTCTTCAGGAGTTTCATCACAGTTTCAAATCAATGGATCGGCAGTGAATTCCGGGAGTGACACAGGTCAGGGCGAGTCGACCATTTGGCAGGTTGCTGATCACGACATTTGCTGGTTCCGTAAAATCCTGCACTGAGAATTCCGGAAATTCCTGCACTCGAGTCACGCCCGGGCACGCGCCTTGCAAGGAGGCGTCCCCCGTTGCCCGGAAGGTTCGACAGAGGAGGAAATCTCGGTAACGATCCCTCCC
>DATGFI010000746.1:0-4400 GCA_035309205.1 Planctomycetota bacterium
AAAGGAGCGGGGGGTGGGACTGGTCGACGATATAGCCCAACCCCCGTTGCAGAGGTTCACCCTGAACTGGCGAAGTCTTGTCTGCCACTTACCCCCCCGGCCGCGACCTGAAGTGTACCCTATCCCCCGGATAATGAAAAAAGGAATCCGCGCGGCTCGCCCCGGTCTGCTTGTTCCCGGGCGTACTGTGGTCGGGGACCTCATGGATCGTCGAAGTTTTCTGTTGGGCGGCTAATGTCGACAATCCCGTCATAAGGTTCAATGCCATGTGTCGGGCGCTCCGTCGGGCCCCCGATGACCGCGCCTGGCTTGCGTTGCATCCAAGGATGGATTCCACGAGGCCCAGGACGTGGCGATCCTCCACCGGAACCAAGGAGCATGACGGGCTAATCTTCTCTCCGACCCACGGTCTCCAGACCATCTCGGGGACGAAGCAACGTATTCGTCCGGCAAACTACGGGAGTACTAATCACCCGCCAGACGTCGTCAGCACTCCAGGAGCTTGCAGACCTTGGGCTCGATTTTCGCCATCGTGGCCGGTGCGCTTCCGATTTCGAGGATGAAAGCGTCCTCATCGTCGCAGAGGATGTCCATCCAGAGCCCAGGGTCCTTCTTCGTGCCAGGCCAGGGGAAGTGGAAACGCACCCGCCGGTTGAGACCCAGGGAGTCGACGGTAGCCTCGACTTCAAGGAAGCTCTCGTTGTCCATCATCCCCGGCAATTCTTTGCCCAGGAGCCGCAGAACATCCGGGATCCTCTCGCCGTCGAGGTTCCAGCTGGATGTGGCCAGGCCGCGTGGAATCGGACTCCGTGTCCGGTGCCTGGCCGCGGCGGGGGCGCCGAAGCCTTCCAGCTTTTTTCGCAATTTATTCTGGAGCCGGACCAGCTCGCGGTCTCGAGCGCCCTCTTGGATAAACCTCGAAACGATTTCGAGGGCCTTGCGCGGGTCCTTCTTCGAAAGCGACAGGAGAGCATATCCTCGGATCTTTTCCAGACCGGTCGCCTGCACTAGAAAATCAGTGGCCTTTGGATCTTTCATTTTCTCGAGAGCCAAGCAGAAATACGCCCCGTTTTCTCCGAATCTGGGGTCGAGGACCCTTCGCCCCACCTCGAGGAGGAAGGTACCGTCGATCAAGTTGACGAAGTTCGGCCAGAGTAGAAAGAACTCGTTCTCATCGTCACTTGGATGCCGGTCCATGAGCTTGAGAGCCAGCTCAGCCGCCGTCCGGCGCTCTCTAGCGGGCGGCGAACAGGAGCAAATCGCGCGGATCAATTCCGCCTTGACGTAGTCGGACCACGGCTCCTGGAACATCGACATCAGCGGAGGGACGTAGGAAGGGTCTCCCAAGGCGGAGCTATTCCCAAGATCCTCCAATCCGTGAGGGATCTTGAGAGAGCGCAGCCTTTTGTCCGCCTTGGCCATTTCAGCCGCGTTGTAGCCCATCGCAAGTCCGTCCTGTCGAAACGATTACCTACAGGGTTGTTCATGAGAATACTAGCCTACCCAGCGGGTTATGTCGGATTGTCCGTGCAGGACGCGGCTGTGCGGAGTGTATCCCGCAGGGCTACGACGTGTTCGGCCTGGGCTTCCACCGTGCCGGCGTCAGTTCCAGGATCTTCCTGGCCGGGTGCGTCGCGATCCGCCGAAGCACGTCGCGAAGGTACTCGAAGGGGTTCTTCTTGTGCCGCCGGCATGACGCGATCAGGCTCGACAGGATCGCCGCGGCCTGTCCGCCGCGCTCGCTCTGGTACCGCTGCCAGTTCTTCCTTCCGATCGCAATCGGCCTGAGCGTTTGCTCGGATCGGTTATTGTCGATGCGAATCCGGGGATCCTCGACGTAGCGGCAGAGTTCTTTCCAATTCTTGATCGCATAGGCGATCGCCTTCCCGATCGGGCCCTTGGCCAACACCGCCTGGCCCTGCTCGTCGAGCCAGCCTTTATACTGGTCCAGGATCGGCCTCGATTTCCGCTGGCGCAGTTTCTTGAGCGCCGCGGGTGCGCGTCCCTTACCCTCGTCTTCCACATCATAGAGGGCGCGGATATACGCCATCCCCAGCATCGCCCGCTGCTCGTCCGAATCGAGCGCCTTGTAGAAGAGCCGGCGAAGATGGGCCATGCAGAACGCGTTCACGATCCGTCCGCCGCTGGCCTTGGCGATCGACCGATAGGCCGAGTAGGCATCCGAGAGCACGGTGCCCGTGGTGGCGGCCAGGAAGGCCTCCGGATGCTTCTTCTTCCGGTCGGCCGTGAATTCGTAGACCGTGTGCTCAGGGTTGTTGTAGACCCACTGCCGCCCCGTCGTCATCATCTTGCGTTCGTCGTCCCAGAGACGAACCGGCGTCTCGTCGGTTTCGACGACGGGCGATCCCTGGACCGCCTTCTTCATCGCCTGGTAGACCGGCTCGAGGGCCTCCGCCGCTCCCCACACCCACTCCCAGAGCGTCGACCGATGCACAAGGAAGCGGTGCAGCGCCAGGTCCTCCTCCAGGCGATAGAGCGGCATGTGCAGGCCGTACTTCTGCCAGACGACGTACGCCAGCATCCCCTCGGCCGCCTTGCACTTGGGCACCGGCTGCGGCGGCAAGTCCGCCAGCATTACCGTTCCCCGGCAGTCGGAGTCCGGGCAGCCGTACTTGATCCGCACGTGTCGCTTGCCGTGGAGCGAGGCCGGCACGTACTCGATCTGCTCAGTGACCACCTCGCCGATCTTGACGAGTTGCTTCCGGCAGCACTCGCAGCGGCGCTTGGTCTTGGGCACGTCGTGGACGAGGACGTCGCGGAGAAGTTCCTTCGGGATCCTCGTCCGGCCGTGCCCTTTCTTCTCGGGTGCCGGCGGCGGCTCGGGCCTGGGCTCGGGTTTCAGCGCCGCGACGCCCTGGGCCAAGAACTGAAGGAGCCGCTGGTTCTCCTCGGTGAGGGACTCGCTCTTGCGGCCGAACTGACGCTGCCGGAGCTCTTTAAGCCAGAATGTCAGGTTCTCGATCTTCTGGTCCTTCTCCTTGAGCTGAGCCAGGAGTTCCTGGAGCATCGCGCGAAGGACAGTCGGATCATCGGGGAGGGAGGCGGGATCCAAGTTCGCGGGCGAGGGCATCCGCTTGTAAGTGTAAGACCGGCTCCGGCAGTTTCCACAAATGCTTTCTCCACGAATAGATTCTCGAAATAGTTCTCATCGCAGCGCGACGCCAGGCCGCACTCGCACCGCCATCGGCTTGCGCGCGGCGAATTCCAGCCCCTCCAGGAGCACGGCGAGCTGCGCCGCATCGATCTCGAGCGCCGCCGTGTCGGCGTCGGGGAAATGAAACGCGCCTTTCTCGAGGCGCTTTGCGAATAGGCATAGGCCCTGGCGGCTCGCGAAAATGATCTTGAGCTTGTCGCCCTGACGATTGCGGAAGACGAAGAGATCTCCGCCAGCGACATCGGCCCCGAGGGTCTCACGCACCAGGGCGCTTAGGCCGTCGAACCCGCGCCTCATGTCCACCGACTCGACCGCGGCCCAGATTCGCACCGATGGAGGCAGCATCAGCACGGTTCACCTTCTCCTTCGAGGAGGTCGAGCAGGCGTCGGAGCGTGTCCGGATCGAAGTCGGGAACGACGCGTACGACGTAACCGGCCACCACCAGTTCGACGGCCTTCACAGCCGCCTGGAGCGCGGGGACAACTTGGACGGGAACGAACTCAGTTCGCGGAGCTTTCGGGGTGGGAGCCTTCCGCATACCGCGGACTCCTGGCCGACGTCCGTTGCGACGCTCCAGCTCGCGGAGCCACCAGTGAAGCGACGCGTTCGAGATGCCCTCGCGTTCGCAAAACGTGGACTTAGCCAGCCCGCTGGCTTTCCACCGCTCGACCAGCCGTCGCCAGTGCGTCACTCGCTGGGCCCGGGCCGTCGGGGTGTTGTCGCCCAGCTCGGGGTACGTCGTCTTCGCCATCGCGTCCTCCTCTCATATTTCGCGATGGCGGAGTTTCGCCTGTGCTCAGGCGGTCGACAACATGGGGTCTACCGGACGGACACAGTTAAACCGATGACCGGGACTAAGGTTCGGATTGATTGGTCAATAAGATGCATGATTCGACATATACCGCGCAACACCCCATATGTGATGACGCTCTGTGTAATGAATGGTGAACTTAGTTCAAGTAAACAGGAGGGGAATTTGAGCACATTTTGATGCGCGCAATCCGGAAGTAATTACGAGCGGGTGACAGGGGGCGTGGAATCCTTCTCCGAGGTCCTGATGAACTCGAGTGGGATTCGCGATCTAGTCACGTTCGGCTACAGGCGCCGTTCGATATACACAAGATATCCTGCAAGTGCCAACCCAAACAGCACCACGAGAATGCCGACGAGATCGACGATGAAGCCGGCTGGCTCGAATTTATCGGATTCGAGAAGTGCTCTCGT
>DATGFI010000747.1:0-6924 GCA_035309205.1 Planctomycetota bacterium
CACGCATGTATCCTCCTGTGATCATTCTCCAGTCTTCGCAGAATCGGCCGCAGTCAGCGATCCGCTTTTTGATGCATCCGAGGACCCTTGTCCCCCAATCCCGCCTAGAGACCCCGTCCCGCAGGCCAATCCTGGAAATCCTGTTCCGCCGGCCGATTCCCGGCTCGACCTGCCCGCACTCCCAAAGACAAGGGAATGGCATCGGCGCGTCAGGCGTGCTGAGATTCGCCCCAGGGGCGGCCTCGGTCACCGTCCTGCGGCCCCTGTCCAGCGGTTCCAGGATGGATCGCCGAGAGACGTCCGCCCCCCTTCGAAAGAACCTGGCGCTGCGGCCGATCGCCGAGGGCGGCTTCGGCCGCGCTCGGGGGACCCGTGCCTTCATGACCCGCTTATATAGGAAAACTTTGGTGGTGAACAGGTTTTGACCTCCGGGGAGCGGGAACGCCGGCACTCTCCCTACTCCGGGAGATCTTATGCAGGACCAGATGACAGGAGAATGAATGGCAGATGACATTTTCGTTATCGAACGGATGCATCGCCCGCACTGGGCGACCCCGAGGGTGAGCGGGAGATGCTCCTGGGCCTGAATTCTCCTCTAGTTGAGATCGTTCATCATGAGACCGATGCTCAACTCCATCGGCGCCCCGAAATCCTTCTCGACGAGAAGGATTTCGATGTCGGAGTCTATTGTGAAACTCGAATCCTCTGACGCATGGAACAAGTCTCCCCTCCGGATGGTCCATGTTCATCCTGAGGGTATTCTCCAAAACCGAACATGACCGGTGAGGTCGCTCCGGTGCATGCTTCCGCCCCGAGACGGATCTAGCGTCGACGGCCGCCCTGTTGCCGGTGGCGTAACATTCCGCAAAATTGGGGTTCCTACAGGGATCGGCCTCTGCAAGAGGGCGGGCTGCCCGGGTATCCGAGAGCGATGAATCGACCCGAGGATCAGGGAGGCTGATTTGCAGTTCATGTCCCGACGATCTCTTCCTCTGGTTTCAAAGGTTGGGTCTGTCACGGTTTGATGCCGGGACCCTCGGCCGGAAAAGAGCACCCCGGTCCTCTGATCTACAAGGAGGACCAGGAGTCGATCCCGATCGTCGAGAGGGCGGTGTCTGTCGATGGTCTAGAATGCGAAAGCCCCAGGAGGGTCCTTCAGCCTCCAGGGCAGGATTGAAGGAGAGTTGACTATGGACCCCAGCCGACCGGGCCAGCATCCTCCCCTCTTTCAGTCCAGGACCACCGGCAGGGCCTTCCGACGGATCGACCTGGATCCGCCCGTCTTCGGGGCCTCTGGGGACGCCGCTCGGGACCCTGCGACTCCTCGAAAGGTTCCGCTCGAACATCTGGAGCGACTGTTCCATCGGAGTGGGGCGCTCCTCGCCGCCGCGATCCCTTCTCTCGAGTGGGTCGCGAATGTTCTGACCGATCTCGAGGCGGTCGTCTACCTCGTCGATCGCGAGGGGACCGTCCTCTGGTCGGCCGGGCCTGCTCCGCGTCTGGTCGAGGATGCCTTCGCTTCTCCGGGGTGCAACTGGTTGGAAGGGGCCCTCGCCCCGAACGCCGTCGCGGAGGCCCTCGCGGGGGATGAGCCGATCTATGCCGCCGGCAGCGACCGGGAGAGGCCCTCCTGGCGGCGGTTTACGACCCTGGCGGTCCCCGTCCACTCTCGTGAGGGGAAGCTCAGAGGGGCGGTCGTGGTCGCGGGTCTTCTCCAGGATCGGAAGGAAGATCGCCTCGCCTTGGCCGCTTTCGCGGCTTTCGCTGCCGAAGGCCGACTGGGAGAAGAAGAGTTCCCGGTCGGCGAATCGCCGATGCCCTCCGGCGAAGCGCGGAAGAGACAGGACGAGGCGGGCCGGTTCCGAAGGCTTCTCGACGCAGCTCCGGATGCGACGGTGCTCGTGGATGAGGGAGGAACCATCCTCTTCGCCAACGCTCAGATCCAAAGGATTCTCGGATACTCTCAGGAGGAACTCCTCGGTCTTCCGGTGGAAGTCCTCGTGCCCGAACGCCTGAGGGGGGCTCATGAAGGCCACCGGGCCCGCTTCCTGAGCGATCCCAGCGCGATTGCCCGAGGCGCCAGCCTCGAAGTCTCGGCCCGACGGCGCGACGGGAGTGAAATCCCCGTCGAGATCAGCCTGAGACCCGTCCGGATGCGTGAAGGCCTCCTCGTCTCAGCCGCGATCCGGGACACCTCGGCCAGGAAGGAGGCCCTCCGGGAGTTGGACGCCTTTTCCTATTCGATTGCGCACGACCTCCGGGCGCCGATCCGCACCATCGCTTCGGGGACTCAAATCATTCTTGAAGAGGGCGAACAGCTGGGGGACGAGGCCAGGGCGTGGGGCCATCGCATCATCAAATCCGCCACTCAGATGGACGCGCTCGTCACCGGGCTTCTGGATTACAGCCGGATTTCAAGGCAGGACATCGAGGTCGAACCGGTAGAGTGGGAGCGAGTCGTGGAAAAGGTGCTCGGGCAGATGGAGGGCGAGATTGAGGCAAGGGACGCTCGTGTCGTCGTGGAGCGGCCGCTCCCTTGCGTGAGAGGCCACGCGCTGACCCTCGCCCAAGCGCTGGTCAACCTCGTCTCGAACGCCCTCAAGTTCGTCGCGGCGGGCGACATCCCCCGGGTGCGGATCCGTGCGGAGCGGGGAGCCGGAGGGAAGGGGCCGGCCGGTCCGGAGCCGGGAGGGGTGCGACTCTGGGTGGAGGATCAGGGGATCGGAATTTCCCCCCAGCATCTGGATCGGATCTTCGGGATCTTCGAGCGCATTCATGGCCGGGAGACCTATCAGGGAACGGGCATCGGGCTGGCGATCGTGAAGCGCGTCGTCGAGCGGATGGGAGGGAAAGTCGGGGTCCAGTCCGAATTGGGCATCGGGAGCCGGTTCTACATCGAGCTTCCGGAGGCCTGAAAAAGGAGAGAATCGTTCGAGATGCCCCCAGGGTGTTTCGCGCGAATCCGGGGCGGAGGCTGCGGAGCGGGCCGGAGATCAAGCCCGTGCTCCCGACGAGGATGAGGGTCGTCCCGACCTGGGACTTCCCGCCACTTCAGGGGAGGTCCGGGTATGCTGGACAAGTACGATCTCTGCGCGCAATTGCGCGTCATTGAAGACGACGCTCAGGTGGAAAGGGGAAGGTCCAGCATGTTCACGCGAAAACTTGTGAATCGAACACGCATGCCGATGAAGCACGTCCTTGTATGCGAAGACGTAATCCGGAATCAAGCCCAGATCGCCGCACATTTCGAGACCCTTTTCGCCCATGAAGGAGAAGTCCAGGCCAGCTTCGTATGCGGTGCGGAGGCTGCCGCTGCCGTCCTGTCCTCCATGGAGGTGGACCTGATCCTCCTGGATCATGATATGCCCTGCGGAGATGGGCCCGAACTCCTGAAGTGGATGAAGTCCCGCAGGTGTGAGGTTCCGGTGATCACTTTCTCGGGCATCCCGGCGAACAACGATCATCTCATTCGTTGCGGGGCCGAGCATCGCTTCGAAAAGGCCGAGGTCATCCGAGGGGACGCGGACGGACTGATCAAGGAATTGCTGCGCATTTCCGAGGGATAGACCGGCCGGACTGCGGGCGCCGAATTCGATCGCGTTGGCCTGCTCACGTCGCCCCTCGGCGGACCGCTGGTGAAAATCGATCTGGACGGTTTCCGGGACACCTGCCGACGCTTAGCCGTCCCCATTCGGAAGGGACCCGTCGCCGGACAGCCCAGAGAGGTTCGGAAGCATCGTGAATGGCGCTACCCCCGGGTCCGAGTCCGTTCGTGCCGTTCGACTCCCCTCTCTATGCTGGATTCTGGATGGGTCCATGCCGCCCCAGGAGGGGATCAAGCGGGCGAGGGAACGCCGAAGCGCCGAGTGGGACATTCATCTCGGGGCGCTGGATCCCAACATTGTTCGAAGCCTTCTTGGGAGGCGGGGCTTAGAGTGTCCACAGCCCGCTGGCTCCTTCGTCGAAGCCGCCTCGTCCTCCGCCGTTTTTCACCCGAGCGATCTGCCGAACTGGCGAAGATGGTGTTCGATGTGGTGTACGTGAAGCTTCTTCCACTGTTCCAGGCTCAGGGCTCCGAGATAAGGATGGGGGGGAGGCGCGGGGAGATCCCCGGAGTGTGAGCGTGCGAGCCTCTCCAGGGCTTCTCGCAATTCGGCGATTCCCCCGCTCACTTTGGCCAGAGGGACGATCTCCCCTTGGTGGCCCCTGAACCGGACGTTCCGGGGCATGCGGAGTCCCAGATCCAAGACGAGCCAGCGGAGGATTCTGCCCAGCCACGGACTCGTCTGACGGGGCACATCGAACGGGATTTCGCCCAGGGAATATCGCACGGAGGCCAGAAGATGGCCGACGAGGTCGCCTCGAGTCATCGAACCCCAGCTCGGAAGAGCCTCGGGAGCGAGGCCCCGAAAAGCGGCCTCCACGTCGAGGACGAACTGCTGATCCAAGGGGCGTTGGTGCCGCATCCCGGGCTTGAGAATACACCCTTCTTCTTCTCCCGTCTCTAGACACTCGGGCGGCGGCCGCCGTTGTTCATCCCGAAGTTCGCCCTCTTCCCATGCTCTCTGCCTTTGCGCTGCGTCCTGCGGAATGGCCTGTCCGCATCCGTAACTTCGACGGGCCAGGGGGGCTCGTCCTTGTAGCGAGGCTACTGGAAAGAGCCCGCGGGAAGGGAGACGGCGACGCGTCGTCCCTCGAGAACCTATCGAAGGAGGAGGACTCTCATGATCAAGAAAGCCTGCAGCGTATTCCTGGCGGGACTGGGACTCCTTGCATTCTTGGGATGCCAGCACCGGGAATCTCCGAGAGAAACGGCGGATGATTTCCATCCTGCGCTCGACATGCCCCGGGAGGAGGCCGAGACCCCCGAGGCCCTCGCGGACCAGGACTTCCTGATCCAGGCTGCCCAAGCCAACCTTTCCGAAGTGGAGCTGGGACGTCTTGCCGAGCGGAAGTCGACGATCGCGGACGTCCGCAGTTTCGGCCTGCATATGGTCGACGATCACTCGGCGTCGATGGCCGAACTGACGAAGCTGGCCCAGAAGAAGGGAATCCGCCTTCCCACGGGACCCGATGAGTCGCAGAAGAAAGAGGCCGCCCGTCTTTCGGAGAAGAAGGGCGGGGACTTCGACAAGGAGTACATCCGGATGATGGTCGCCGACCACGTCCAAGCGGTCGCCCTCTTCAAGGAGCAGGCGGATCATGCGGCCGAACCCGACGTCCGTTCCTGGGCCGAAGCGACGCTCCCGACGCTACGCGATCACCTGAGGATGGCCCGGGACCTGGACGCCAGGATCGGGGGATACGGAGCCCCGAACTAGGATTCGGGGAACGGAGCCAGACCCGGACGCCATCGGGGTCCGCACGGACCCGTTCCGGCGCCGAGGGGGGCATTCGTCCCCCCGCCGGCGCCGGTTCTCTCCGACGCTGCCTGGCTAGGCCCCGCTTCCGGGGTGGGGCCGAGGGGCCGACTCGAGAAGTCCACGGGTACCGTCGAGCCTCACCCACTTCAGTTCCGCAGCCTGCTCTTCCAGGCCTTCCAGTCCCGAAATCATCGGAACCCCCAGCAGACTGGCCGCGATCTTCAGTTTGGCGTCCACGCAGGTCCCCAGAGCGAATCCGGCGATTGGGGGATCCAGACTGACGGCGTCCGGGAGACTCAGGCTGGGAGCCAAGACGACATAGGCCGGCGATGTCGCGGGCAGGGGACGGCGGATCTGGAGGAGTCCGCCCAGGACCGAGGTCCCCAGGTCGACGAGACCTTGGAAGTCCTCGCTGGAATCCGGATCCGCCGAGAAGATGGAGCTTCGCACGTAACGGCTGATGACGCTCGCGACGGCATAGAGGATTCCGGATCCCCGGACTTCCAGGACCTCGTTGACGGCGCTCCAGAAGGTGACTTCCAGAAGGGTCCGGTGCTCGGCCCGCTCGTCCCGAAGATAGCTCAAGTCCGACAGAGTATGGATCTGGAAGTCGGGATTCCGGAGCATGGCCTTCAGTTGCCGGTCGGACTCTTCATGATGTTCGGAATGATGAAGCACCACCAGATCGTGGGACGTCACCAGTCGCGTCGGTCCCAGGAAAACCCCAGGGTGGACGGAACGGCCGGTTAGACGCATGCCTTGGCTCGATTCCCGACTCAGGTCGACACTCCGAACTTCCGCAGGCCGGATCCCTGCGGATCTATCGGGCACTCCCCGCGGCGGCGGGGGAGGTCGCCCGGGAGCCGTCCTCGATCCGGCCCAGCAGACGGAGGAGGCCGTCCAGGATGGTGAGCGGATGCGGAGGGCAGCCGGGGATGTAGAGATCCACCGGCAAGAATCCCCCCGCGCCGTTGGACACTTCGGGATGTCCGGCATAGGGGCCACCCGAAATCGCGCAGGCCCCGACCGCGATCACGATTTTGGGCGCCGGCACCGCGTCGTAGGTCTTCCGGAGCGCGAGCTCCATGTTCTTGCTGAGCGCTCCCGTGACGAGGAGCCCGTCCGCGTGGCGGGGGGAGGCGACGAGCTGGATGCCGAAGCGGCCCAGGTCCCATCCGACGGTCTGGAGGACGTTGACGTCGGCTTCGCAGGCGTTGCAGCCGCCGGCGCTGACCTGCCTCAGTTTGAGGGAGCGTCCGAAGAGCTTGAGCAGCTTCGCATCGAGCGCCTGGGCGAGCTGGATCGGATCGTCCTTCCCGACCACGAGCGCGCTGCGGTCCCGGGTGGCCAGACGATAGTCCGAACCGAAGGTGACCGTGCCTTCCGGGCAGGCTGCCTGGCATTCGGTGCAGAAGAGGCAGCGACCCAGGTCGAGCGACGCGGACTTCGCGTCGAGGCGCAGGGCATCCGTCGGGCAGGCTTCCGCGCACGCGCGGCAATCGGCGGGGCACCGCGACGGGTCGATCCGGGGGACTCCCCGGAAATGGTCCGGCATCTCGGG
>DATGFI010000748.1:0-3400 GCA_035309205.1 Planctomycetota bacterium
GAAAGGGTCTCGCCGGGGCGGACGTACTGGCCCCAGACCACCGAATCGCCGAGGATCAGGGTATCGTGGGTGGCCGCGCCCTGGGCGGCAATCCGGCTCCAGAGCCAGTAGTCGGAGCTCAGGTCATAGGGGATCCGGTAGTCCGGGCCGGCCTCGAGCTTCTCCACTCGCTTCCAAGCCAGAGGGGCGAGGAGATACAGCGCCACCCCGAAGACGGCCAGTCCCGCCCATTGGCGGACGGTCAGCCGGAAGGCATTCGAGGTCGTCGGTTCCGTCTTCTCGCTCATGTCAGAACTGGAAGTAGATGAAGGATTGCGTGCTGGGCTGCGCCACCATCGCCAGCCAGATCACCATGACGACCGCCATCGCCATCCGGACGGGACTGAGCTCGAGGAAAGAGCGCGTCTTCTCGCCGTTGGCGAAGAGCTCCTCGTAGATCCAGACCGCGACCATCAGCACGCCCATCAGGATCGGGAACTGGGGATCCCCCCAGCCCGTCGTGAACATCCGTGTCAGGATCGTCCAGGCGTCGCCGAGCGAGGGGGCCCGGAAGAAGATCCAGGCCAGGCACACGAACGCAAAGACAAAGAGCTGCTTGACGAAACGCGGAATGCGCTCGCGGTACCAGGGCTTCGCCTCAAGCTCCCGCGTCGCGGTTCGGCCGATCGCATGGAGCACGCCCCAGATCACGAAGGTCCATGCCGCCCCGTGCCAGATGCCGGAGATCAGCATGGTGAGGAACATGTTGACGTACGTTCGGGCCTTGCCCTTCCGATTGCCTCCCAACGGGAAGTAGACGTAATCCTTGAACCACGTCGACAGGCTGATGTGCCAGCGGCTCCAGAAGTCGCCCAGACCGGTGGCGACATAGGGGTTGTTGAAGTTCAGCATGAGGCGGAACCCCATGATCTGGGCCAGCCCGCGGGCCATGTCCGTATAGCCGCTGAAATCGAAGTAGATCTGCCAGGCAAATGCGACCGTCGCGAGCACGAGCGCGCCGGAGAGGTGGTGCGACGGATCGCCATAGACCCGGTCCACATAAAGGGCGAAGTAATCGGCGAGGGCGACCTTCTTGAAGAAGCCGATCAGGAAGAGGCCCAGGCCGCTGGTGACATCATCCTGGGAGATGACGGGTCTTCCCTGGAGCTGCGGCAGGAGGTTGGATGCGCGCTCGATGGGCCCGGCCACCAGCTGGGGGAAGAAGGAAACGAACGTCAGGAAGCGGACGAAGCTGCGCTCCGTCTGGATGTTTCCGTAGTACGCGTCGATGGTATAGCTCATTGATTGGAAGGTGTGGAACGAGATCCCGATCGGCAGGATGACGGCGCTGAAGAGATGGCTTTCGGGAACTCCGAACAGCGAAAGAGCTGCATTGGGATACCTCACCGGATCCGGAAGCCGCAGGGCCAGATGCGCGTGCTCGAGGAGCCAGTTCAGGTTGTCCGTTATGAAGTGCGAGTACTTGAAGAATGCCAGGAAGCCGAAGTTGCTGACCAGGCTGATCACCAGCCAGAGCTTCCGTCGCTTCTGGCTGATGCTTCTTTCCATGAAGATGACCATGAGGTAATCGATGGCCGACGTGCCGAAGAGCAGCAGGAGGTAGGATGGATTCCACCAGCCATAAAAGACATAGGACGCGAGCATCAGCCAGATGTTCATCCACCGGTTGTTGTGCTTCACCAGAAGGTAGACCGGATAGACGATCAGGAAGAAGATCGCGAAAACCCAAGTATGGAAGAGCATATGTCTCCGCCTACTCCATCAACGCCCGCACGTGGGCCTCGACCGAGTTCGCCAACGCTTCGAGGTTGTACCCGCCTTCGAGCATCGAGACCACCCGTCCCTGGCAGCAGGTGTCCGCAATCTCGCGCACGATCCTCGTCATCGACCTGTAGCCGTCAGGGGTGAGATCCAGCCGGCCCAGCTTGTCGCCCCGGGCGGAGTCGAAGCCGGCGGAGATCAGGATAAAGTCGGGGTGAAAGCCCAGCGCGGCCGGCTTCAGCGTCTCCTCGTAGATCTTCTTGTAGGCCTCATCCCCCGTGCCCGGACTCAGCGGGACGTTGAAAATGCATCCCTGGCCCGCCCCCCGGCCTTTCTCCTCGGCGGCTCCGCTGCCCGGATAGAACGGCGCCATGTGGGTGCTGAAGTACATCACGCGACCATCCTGGTAGAACTCGTCCTGCGTGCCGTTGCCGTGGTGCACGTCCCAGTCGATGATCAGGACTTTTCCGAGCTTGTGGTGGACCAGAAGATGGCGGGCGGCGATCGCGATGTTGTTGAAGAGACAGAATCCCATCGCCTTATCCTTGAGGGCATGGTGCCCGGGAGGTCGCACGGCGCAGAACGCGTTACGAACCTTGCCCTCCAGAACCCCGTCGACCGCCGCGAGGACCCCCCCGACCGCCGCGACGGCGGCCTCGTAGGATTTCTCGGAAATGGGCATGTCCGCGGTGTCGATCTGCCCGATCTTGTCGCCCAAACCCTCGCAGGCCTTGCGGACGCGCTCGACATACTCGGCGCTGTGTACCCGCCGAATCGCCTCCAGGGGTGACGCGAGCGGCGCCAGCGAGGCCATCTTCGCGACCAGGCCCTTCTCGGTGAGCCGCTGGACGATGGCTTCCAGGCGTTCAGGGCGCTCGGGGAAGCCCTCGCCGGTCCTGTGCTGAAGACAGACATCCGCGGTCACGAATCCGGTGGGGAGGGCCGCCCCCTTCGGTTCCGTCACGGCCTGAACCTTGTCGGGTTTCCGGACGCAGCGGAAGCCCATGGTATCCGGCGCCAGGCAGGCGTCCGAAACCCAGGATTCTCCGCCACGCGGTGGAAGGAGCGGAGCACTTCGGCACTTCCCTTCCAGGACCCTCCGCGCAGAACATACATCTCGCCCTGGGCGGGTCCCCGCGGGTTCGCGGCAGCGGACGTCTTGTAGGTGTCTTTTCCGTAGATGTCGTTGCACCATTCGGCGACGTTCCCGTGCATGTCGTAGAGGCCCCAAGGATTGGGTTTTCTCTGGGCGACGGGGTGAGTCTTCTTTTCAGAGTTGTCGGCGAACCACGCATAGTCGCCCGTACGCCGAGCTTCCCCGCCGAACGAATAATCGCCCTTCGTCCCGGCGCGGCAGGCGTACTCCCATTCCGCTTCCGTCGGAAGCCGGTACCCGTTCTTCGTGAAGTCGCACTCGGCGGTGTCCTCGTTGTAGCAGGGCTCAAGGCCTTCCGCCCGCGACCGGATGTTGCAGAAGAGCGCGGCCTTCGTCCAGGGAACCATCTCGACCGGCCGCGTCGGACCCTTGAAACGCGAGGGATTCGGCAACTTGTATTTCTCGTACTGCTCCTGGGTGACCTCCGTCTGGTCCATCAGGAAGGCATCGATGTGGACCTTGTGGACGGGCTTTTCTTCGTCG
>DATGFI010000749.1:0-6150 GCA_035309205.1 Planctomycetota bacterium
CTCCTGCAGGAGATCGCCCGAAGGGATCCCCCGGACGCTTGTCCGGGCAGCCCAGGAGCGAGGCTCGAGGGACGATGCGACCGTGCTATTTGCGCAGTTGGGAGGGCGATCCGCGTCAGGGGACTGTCTCCGTCTCCGCAACACGGGAACCTGATCCCCCGAGGGGGACTTCGGATCTTCCCAAATCCCTGTTATCCGCTCCTCCCTTCGTCGTATGTACGCCCACGGAACTGTGGCGAGCCGCTTGGGCCTTCGAGGGAATCCTCGCGAGGCCTCGGACGACCGGGGCCATCCGGGTCGTCAAAGTCGCCGGGAAGTGAAGGACCTTGATGGAAGGGAGGAGACGATGCGTCGCATTGCGCAGGTCGGAATGGCAGTGGCCATGGCTCTCTCGTTCCTCGGTGCCGCGGCTCTGGCGGATACGAAGGCGCCGGGTCCCCTGGGCCTTCCTTCAGTCGAGGTGCTGAAGGAGAAGTTGATGCTCACGGAATATCAGACGAAGAAAGTCGAGACGATCTACCAGGAGTTGAAGGACAAGGCGAGGGAAGCGGAAGAGAAGGGCGACGCGCAGAAGAAGGCGGAAGTCCGCAGCGAGATCGTCGCCAGGATCAAGGACGTCATCACCTCCGACCAGAAGAAGCTGCTCGACCGCGTCGTCGGCGAGACGGAGAAGCCGTAACGTCGGAGCAGTGTGGAAGATCCCCCCCTGGGGAGGGAGCCGGGCCACCGGCTCCCTCCTCTTTCGTGTTTTGTGCGGATCGGGAGGAATTCGGCTCTTCGGATCCTGCCCGGCCTTGCAACGGGAAGCCTCCTAATTCGCTGGATCGGGGGAATCGGTGTGGAAACGCCGGGGCTGCTTTAGTAGTCTATCGCTCGCCGGTCGGGTGGAGAGGCCGATCGCCCGCCGTACGGGCCGGATGGAGGACCCTTCGGGGAATCCTAGTTCGTCCCGTTTCGTTCTGGAGTATCAGGAGTAAGCCGGTGCGGGAGGCTTCATGCCGGAAATAGTGAGCGTCACCCCCGGGGACAAGAGCCCGCCGGAGCGGCCGGGTGCCCCCGACGGGGCGGCCGCGCCCCTGATCCTCAAGCAGGGCATCGCGGCGCTCGCGCCGGTTCCCCTGGCCCAGGGCGGTTTCGGCCAGGTCTACCTGGGAAAGATCCTGAATCCCCTGGGCCTCCTTGCGGAACGGATCGTCTGGGGAGAGGAAAGCCCCCACTGGCTCGGTCTGGGAGACATCCCCTACGTGCCCGCGAGCCCCGAAAGCCCCCGACTTCCGTCGGCGATTCTCGGACCGGAAAACCGCGAACGGGTCTACGCCGCCGCGACGCGCCTCTGGCGGGAATACCGGGACCGACGGCAGCAGGATCCCGTCCGGGCCGACGAGGAATTCAAGGACTGGCTCAACCTCATCGACCCGATGCTCCGGGAAGAGCGGACGATCGCGGTGAAGGTCCTGCAGGCCCCGCGGACTTCGGACAGCTCCGACGCGATCAAGGCGGAGGACGTCCTCCGACGCTTCATCAAGGAGAACGAACTCCTGCGCCGGCTGGAGCATCCAGGGATCGTCCGCCGCTTCGGCATCGTGCGCGATCCCCAGTTCGGATGGTGCCTCCTGCTGGAGTACATCGAAGGGAAGACCATCGAGGAGCACCTGAGCCAGTTTGAAGGGCGCCGGATGCCCCTCCCGCAGGCGGTGCGGATGATCGGCGAACTTGCCCAGGCCGTCGAATATGTCCAGTCCAAGGGGATCGTCCATCGCGATCTCAAGCCCCAGAACATCATGGTCCGCCGGGAATCTGGGTCGGCCGTCATCATGGATTTCGGCATCGGAAAGTGGATCGACGAGTCGCCCGGCGAGCAGCTCACGATGGCGGGAGTGCGCCTGGGAACCCCCCGCTACATGGCTCCCGAACAGGCTCTCGCCGCGGAGTCGGGGACGACGGAATCGAAGACGACCCCGCTGTCGGACGTCTACCAGCTTTCCACGGTGCTCTTCGAGATGGTGACCGGCCACGCCGCCTATGAGGGCATGGAAGCCGAGACGGTCTTCTCCTGGCTTCTGGATCCCGCAAAGCGGCATCCCAGCTCCGTCCACGAGTACCTTCCGGGGATCTCCCAGGAGCTCGAGGCGTTGATCGAGGTCGGCCGGGAAAAGGATCTGAAGGCCCGGTGGACCATCTCGGAATTCAGGACCAAGATCGACCACCTGATCCGCGAAGGGCTGTTCGAAAAGCGCCGCCACCGGAGGCACATGCCCTCCGCCGATCTGCGCCACGCGCTGGGGGAGGCCCGCATTCGGCGCAAGGAAGCGCTCTGGAAGGAGCATGTCCTGGAACGGGAGCTGGGCATTGCGGAAGTCCGGGAGCAGACCCAGATCGTCCGGGGCTATCTGGATGCGGGCGATTGGGCCAGCGCCGAAGCGGAGCTCCGCGCTTTGCGCAGTTCGGGACGACCCGGGGAGCTCCTTTCCGGGCGCATCGCCCAGGAGCTGGAGGTGCTCGAGAAGGCGCTTCGACTGGGAAAAACGAGCCACGAAGCGGGGACGCTCCTGACCCAGGCGGAAGCCGAGTATTCCGCCGGACGCTACTCGGACGTCGAGCCCCTCCTGGGGAGAATCGCGCAATCCCTGATTCATTTGCCCCGCAAGAGCGCTCCCGAGCTCCATGAGCGGTACAAGAAGCTGTCCCGGGTGTTCGACGCCCAGCATCGCTCGTTCGTCGAGCTCTTCGCCGCGCTCCGGACCTTCGTCGAAAAAATCGGGACGGAATACCACCGGCTGCACGAGCTGTACGGGGCCGGCCAGGGGATCGGAGAGGTCCGGATCCTGGAGGTGCTTCGGAAACTGGATGCGGCCCGGAAGAACCTCGGGACGATCGACGCCGAGAAGGTCGGCCGCGCCGCCCACCTCTCCACCCAGCGGGAACTGGACGAGCTCGAGATCGTCCTTCGGGATCTCGGAGCCCGGCTTGACGGACCCCGCTCCTCCGGAGGGACCGGAAGGTGAAAGACGAAACCAAGATGCTGGGTCCCGGACACGAGTTCGAGACCACGTCCTGGACGCTGGTGCGATCGGTCGGAAACATCGACGCGCTCGACACGCTCGTCCGGCTCTACTGGAAGCCGCTGTATTTCTTCGTCCGCCAGCACGGATATCCCAATGAGAGCGCGAAGGACATCGTCCAGGACTTCCTGACGACGATGCTCGAAAAGGGCGCCCTTTCGAAGGCGGATCCGGAACGGGGCCGATTCCGGACCTTCCTCCTGGCCTCGATGACGAATTTTCTGAAAGACCAGGCAAAGTCCCAGTCGAGACAGAAGCGGGGCGGCGGTCAGAACCTTTTCTCCCTCGACTTCGTCCGCGGTGAAAAGGAGTTCAGCCTCCAGGTCGCCAAAGGCGAGCGTCCGGAGGATCTGATGAACCGCGCCTGGGCGAAAGAGCTGTGGAGCCAGGCCCTCGCCGATCTCCGGGGCAGCGAACCGGCTCTGGACGCTTTCCGCTTGTACCTGGCCGGGACCCCATATCCCGCGATCAGCGCGCAAACAGGTCTGACCGGTGAAGCCGCGAAGATGGCGGTCTACCGCATGAAGGCCCAGCTTCGGGAGATCGTGATGGGGTACGTCCGCCAGACCGTGTCGAGCCCCGATGACCTCAGGGGCGAAATGGCCCACTTCATCACGCTCCTATCGAAGGAAGGCGGCGATCTCGCCTTCCGGGATGAGCCGGCCCCTTAAGGGAAGCGTGCCGGACCTGGAGCGTGCCGGAAGCGGGAACTGATCCCATTCAAATCCGGGTCGATAGGACGGGCCAAATCGAGGACTTTTCCGGACACTGATCGCTCGATGTCACCGTCACGCCGACCTTCGGAGCGCCTTGGATCTGGTCTGGCCGGGAATCAAGGTCCAGCGGTGCACCGTCCACGAGCTCCGGAATCTCCAGACCTATTGCCCCAAGGCGATCTACCTGGAGGTGAAGCAGAGCTTCAACGAGATCATCCAGGTAGTTGGTGTGGAAGCAGCTAAGGCTGCGTACCATCGCTTTCTCGGCAAATGGTCGAAGGCATTGCCCAAGGTCGTTCGGAGCTTGGAGGAAGCGGGCGAGGAACTCCTCACCTTCTATGACTTTCCTGGGGAGCAATGGAAGAGTTTGAGAACCACCAATCCGATCGAGCGACTTATCGGAGAATTCAAGCGGCGGGTGAAGACCCAGTGCAGCCTCCCGAGCGAGCACTCGGCGATGCTGATTCTCTTCGGCCTAATACTGTCGGAGCAGATCCGCTTCCGCAAGATTGATGGCTGGCAGCAGATTGTCGAGGTCCTGTACAGACCGGAGAGGATGGTCACCCAGAAAAAGCGATCGGTTGGATAGGATGGCTATGGGGCGTCATCGAAAGGAAGGTCAATGACGGAAGCTGAGAAGGCCGCAAAATCAGGCAGGGAACACTTCTGGTTCTCTATTGTGATGATTGTAATTGCAGGCGTCATATACTTCCTGTCGCTTCAGTTCCAGCCGCCGCCCACCGTCCTGGGCTCGCAGAGGTCGGGGATGAAGGTGGCATTCGGCTGCGGGGCTCTCGCTTGGTTCGAAATGATGACAGCGTATCGGAAGCAATTGAGCGCGAGGAGAGCAGAATCGGAGGCCTTCAAAGCATAATTGGAAGCCAAAACACTCTGAGATGCTCTCGCTAGAGGGAGCCGATTGTCCACAGCAACTGGGACGTCACCGTCGGCGAGACGCTCAAGCGCCTTCTTCAAGAGTTGCTCCCGGCGTAAGTGATCCATCCCCAGCATCCAGGTGCGGCGATTCCTGGCCGCCTGGGCTGATCTGGCCTGAGAGATCTTATAGAGTCGGGTGGAGAAGTCCCGTATCGTCGCCAGCCGCCGATCGAGATCGTAACGCTTTTCGAGAGTCCTGAGCTTATCTGCTGAAAGCTTCTCGGGTCTCATCACCAGGAGATGCGCGTGCTCGTAGACGAAGTCCCCTCGCCACTGGAGAGGCTTGTTGGGTCGGCCGCGCGTGGGCTTGCGCCCGCGGCCGTGAGAGGGGTTGAGCTGGGGAACCTATCGATCCACTCGAGTCAGGCGAAAGAGTACGACTGAAAGCGCTCTCCATGGATGGTAACGCCGGAAGCGTTCTCGCCTGAACACACCAATTGCCGAAACTTGCAGCGTTTTGGATACTTATCCTGTCCTGGGAGGATTGAACCGTGAACCGGCCCTTAATCCTGCTCCTCTGGGTGGCGATGATTGATATGGGCTGCGATCGGGCGGAACCGCCTCCGGCGCCCCCACCGCCAAAATCCGCCGTCGGAGACGCCCCGGGTTGGGAGAGACGTCAGTATCAGCCCGGCGGTGGCGATGCCGTGCTGCTCTATGCCGTCTTTGGCAAGTTCGACGGCGGACTCGATATCTCGCGCAGCCGCCACCGCTCCGGCGGGCCTCCCGAAGGGGTTAAAGTCACCCAGCACTCCCGCTCGAAGGCTCCGAGGGTGTTCGAGGAGTTCGAGCAGGGCTCCTTCGGGCGCATCCTCGACGAGAACCCGGCCTTCGCCAAGGCCGTCCGCTCGGCGCCACAGCTGCTCCTGATTCGCGGAACGATCCCTGACCCTAAGAATCTCATATACCTCCGGGACACAATCGGTGTCCTGGCTGCGGCGCTGGATTCGGGAGGAGTAGGCGTGCTCGACTCGCAGACGTTCGGCTGGTGGGCCCCCGACGCTTGGCGCGAGACGTTCTTCAAGCCCGATGCACCCCTGCCTAGTCATCACGTCATCATCCTCGTCTCGGCGGAGGAAGGCGTATCCATAGGAACGGAGTGGGTCCATACCCGCGGCCTCCGCAAGTTCGGAAGGCCTGACCTCAGCATCCACCGGGTTAAGACCGAACATAAGGACGCAGTAATCGACCTGTGCAACCGCTTCATCGAGATGCAGGCCTTCGGCGCCATCATTCCCGAAGGCCAGCCCATCAAGATGGCGACCTTGCCACCGGGGTTGACCTGCCACCACGCAGGCAACCTGGACGACCTTGATTTCAACAACGTGCACCTCGAAATCAAGGGACCTTGAACGAAACGCCCTACCTCTAATTGCGGATCACTTCCAGACAGACGACGTATTGGTCAATCAAGGGTGGAGGTGGTAAGACGGTAA
>DATGFI010000750.1:0-2260 GCA_035309205.1 Planctomycetota bacterium
TGATGGCGATTCCCGTCGGGGCGCAGAATGGAGACTCAAACAAGCCGATCTTCGTCGCGGTGGGGTACGGGGGTCGGCGCGCCAGCTCCGCCGACGGGATTCACTGGGAGAACGACCAGGAACTGGCACCCAACGGAGGCGATGATTGGACTCTCCTCTGCGACGTCGCCTTCGGGAAGGGCGTGTTCGTCGCGGTCGGAGGAGGCGACAACTATGCGCCCTACCAGGTGACGCGGGATGGGAAGACCTGGAAGGAGATCCGGCCCGGGTGGAAGGGGCGGATCGGCCACATCGCCTTCGGGAAGGGCCGCTTTGTCGCAGGGGGCGGAACCTTCAGCATCTCGGAGGACGGTGAGCATTGGAAGCTGGGAGCGAAGATTCCCTTCGCCAAAGGGGTCCACCTTCGCCACATCGTCTTCGGCAACGGGGTCTTCCTTGGAGCCGGCGACACGTGGAGCAAGGAAGCGGGGTGGTACCGGGTGGTGTCGCCCGACGGGGAGTCCGTAACCCATTTCGAGCACAACAAGCTCCCCGTGCGAGGGCTGACCTTCGGCGCTGGGCGTTTCGTCGCAGTCCAGGGAGACGGATCGATTGAGAGCTCGACCGACGGCGTGAATTGGGAACACCCGGAGATCGAGCAGGACAAGGGCCTCGGGTCGATCCTCTGGACCGGCAAGCAGTTCGTGGTGAGCGGCGGTAAGGCGGCGCTCGTATCTCCGGACGGCCGCACGTGGACCACGACGAGCACCCGGATTCCGTGCTCGCCCCTTGCAGGCCACGACGGGGTCTTCGTCGGCGGATCGTGGAAGCACGGTCTTTATACGTCCCTGGATGCATTCACCTGGAGGCAGAGCTCGCTGTCGGACAGCGGGAATTCCTTCTGTGCCGCCGCCTGGGGGGTTCCGGAGCCGGAAGGGAAGTGACGGGCGGTCATCCGGATATCCTAGGCGCTCGAGAGGAGCTGGGCCCAGGTCAGGGCGTGACCGTTCCCATGCATCCGCGCAATAGGATCATGCCAACGCCAAGCGCCACGATTCCGACGATGGGCCAGAGCATCCACATGTACCAGGAAACATTCTTGCCGGCGAGAGGGTCAGCCTTCGGCTGATCCTCTCGGGCCTTCGTCGGAGTCCGTCCATACAGCTTCAAGATCACGTCTCCTTGCGCCTTAGGCGAACCGCAGCCATCGTCCTCCGGCACCTTGCTCCTCCCGGCTGCACCACATACCACTTTGATCCTGCCAGGCACCTCTTGGTGTGCTTAACATGCGCCATTCCAAAGACGCCTTTCGAGATAGCGATACTGTCGCCTTCCGCGGAAGAGACCGTATCCATGGATTTGCCAGACATCGAGATTCATGCTTTTAGTAATTTGGTACGATCGCCGGTCCTGCGTTTAATCGGTGCGGCCGCATTGCCGCTCGTTCACAGGAGGCCAGATGGCAGCATGTTGTTGTTTCGTCCGAGGCAGGATCTGTCAGCAATGGCTTCGCCATGGCAGCACACTCCCACGATGGGATGGCTTTGCTCACGGCGAAGGGTGTTCTCGGCACTCTCTTTTCGGGCCGAGGACTTGCTTATGAACATCGCATGATCCGTCGGGATGACGCCATTCCTCCGCCTTCTGCCTAGCGGTCCGTTGCTCGAGAGCCGGGATGAGAAAATCGACGACGGTTCTAGGAAATGGCCGTCATTGACCAGAAGAAACTCGTAAAACCTGACGCCTCCCTTCCACAGAGGCCGGGACCGCTGGAGTGCCGCGAACGCCCTGGCGGAATGTTCCGCTTCTATAACCCGGAAGTCCGCCTGATGAATGGTGAGACGCTACGCGCTCGCAACCATGCTCCCCAAAATGCCCTTGATGCTCAACAACACGGCAATTGCGGGCTCCTCCGGATTCTCAATCGGCCGGTGGTTCACGGGTGAGCCCTCGCGGAGCGCAATTGCTCGAAGAGCCGGCGCTCTTCTTGCGAGAGCTCGCGAGGAATCCTGACTTGGACCGTGACGATCAGATCCCCCCGGTGATTGCCGTCCGATAAACCCTGTCCCTTCAGTCGGAAGTGCTGGCCTGGTTGCGTGCCCGGAGGGATCGTCATCTCCGCGTTCCCTTCCAACAGAGGAACCTCGGCCTTGCCTCCGAGAACGGCCGTCAGGAGTTCCACGGTGAGTTCGCGTTTGAGATGGAGCCCATCCCGCTCGAAAGGACCTCCAGGCTTTATCTGGATGTGGACCAGGAGGTCTCCCGGAAGCCCGCCTTGTCT
>DATGFI010000751.1:0-12314 GCA_035309205.1 Planctomycetota bacterium
GGGAGGGATCGTTACCGAGATTTCCTCCTCTGTCGAACCTTCCGGGCAACGGGGGACGCCTCCTTGCAAGGCGCGTGCCCGGGCGTGACTCGAGTGCAGGAATTTCCGGAATTCTCAGTGCAGGATTTTACGGAACCAGCATCGGCCTCTATCCAGGAATGACCCGGTCAAACATAGGATCTCGTCTTGGGCATCCTGGTTCCACTCGGCCCCTCCCCCGCCAGCTCCTGAATCACACGGAGGTGATACGGGTGCGGGTACCCAAGGTGCACGATGTTGAAGTGGGTTTAAAAGCACGTTCACCATGAACACGATGGCTCTAACGCTAGCTCTCCTCTCGGGAGTCGCCACGTCCTGCTCTTCCCTCATAAGCAATCGTGACCCGATGATTCCGTTCCCAAGGAAGGCGCCTTGTGGCACCGTCGAGCTTGAGAGATTCCGCCCCCCTGAGTTCCAGCCCGGCCGCGGGACCCTCTCCATGGTAGATCGCACATACGCGGGGGGATAAACCGTCGATGGAGTTTTGCGTCACGTTCGAACAACGGTAGCGAACACGCCCAGGGTCGCCGCCATGGGGGACACCGCTTCACGACGCCTTCCTCTCGGACCTTGTCGCGGGTTAATCATAATGATTCTTCGAGGAATCAGTTTGATCGCTTGATGGCCATCGTTCACCCGTCCGGGCTCTAGTGTCCGCAATCTCAAAGACGATGCAAATTGGCTCATCACTTATGACACACCATCTCCATCAACAGTCTGCTCTGACTACTTAAAGGAGATGCACCCATGCCTAAGGAAATGAACATCACGATCGGGGTCTATCCGGATCATAACAAAGCTGAAGACGCCATCCTCACTCTCAAGAAGAGCGGCTTCGACATGAAGAAGCTCTCCATTATTGGGAAGGACTATCAATCGGAGGAGCATGCGGTCGGGTTCTATAACATGGGCGAGCGCGTCCAGGTGTGGGGAAAGAGGGGCGCATTCTGGGGCGGGCTGATGGGAATGCTGTTCGGGTCCGCGATGTTCGCAATCCCCGGCATCGGCCCCCTGATCGTCCTGGGACCGCTCGTGGGCTGGATCGTCGGCGGCCTGGAAGGCGCAGCTGTCGTCGGAGGGCTGAGTGCCCTGGGTGCCGCCCTGTTCAGTGCGGGGATTCCCAAGGACAGCATTGTCCAATACGAGACCGAGCTCAAAACGGGAAAGTACCTCGTCGTGGCGCACGGCTCGGAAGCGGAGGTCGCCAAGGCAAGAGAGATCCTTGGACATCCCCTTCCTGCCGGGATGTCTGCGTAGCGGTAAGCATGTCGAGTTCCAGTAAAACCATTGAGGAGTCCGGCAAAGCGGGAAACCCCCTGCCAGAGCCGTATGTGCTCGTCTCGGATTATCCTCCCGCGATCACGCGGCGCAGCTTCATGATGTCCTGGGCAGGAGCTGCCTGGGGAACGTTTGCCCTGGCCGGCGGTCTTGGCACCTTGGCGATGATGCGCTACATGCTACCCAACGTTCTCTTCGAACCTCCTCAGGTTTTCAAGGCAGGCATTCTTGAAGACTACGAGTGGGATAAACCTGACGAGCGCTTTAAGGAAGCCAAGCGCACGTGGATCATCAAGCTGCACAAGGACTGGAACGGCAAGCCGCAGCTCGCGGCGCTGGACACCACGTGCACCCATCTGGGGTGCACGCCGAACGTGCTTTTCAGCGAGCGGAAGATCAAGTGCCCGTGTCATGGTTCCGGCTTTCGGTTCAACGGCATAAACTTTGAGGGGCCGGCACCTCGGCCTCTGGAACGATATGCGATCTCCATTGATCCGGTCGACTCTCAAATCGTCGTGGACAAGACGAGGAGTTTCCATTGGGAAAAAGGACAGTGGGACAACAAGGATTCCTACGTCGACTTGTCGATTGCCTAGATCATGGCACGGCCTCCTACCCATGGTCAGTTCGGATCGAGACTTGCATGGTCCCCTGGTTCTGGGGTTTAGCCGTTCGTCATTCGGAACACGTGAGGACCCCTTAGCATGACGGCGCCAACGGCCACCTTGGACCTCTCCAAGGCCACCGGCGATCAAGCTCTCGATCAATTGCACTCGAACCGCACCGCCGGACTTGGGAAGGCGGACATCGAGGCTAGGATCAAGGAATACGGCTCCAACGAGGTCGAGGATAAACCACCCAATCGAGCCCTGGGACTTCTCAAGAAGTTTTGGGGGCTGTCCGCCTGGATGCTGGAACTCATCGTCGCTTTGTCGTGGTTCCTGGGTCGGCGTTGGGACGCGTGTATCGTCGCAGGCCTCCTGGTGATCAACGCGATCATCAGCTTCACGCAGGAGCTCCGCGCCGGATCGGCGGTCAAGGCGCTCCGCACACGCCTCAAGGTGAATGCCCGGGTGCTACGGGATGGAGCGTGGTCGGTCCTCCCCGCTTGGAATCTCGTTCCCGGAGACATCGTCCGGGTTCGCTCCGGAGACTTCGTCCCGGCTGACGTCAAGATGCTCGATGGCACCCTCGGGGTGGACCAGTCCTCCCTGACAGGGGAATCTGCGGAAGTCGACAAGAAGCCCAGCGACCTCCTTTACTGTGGCTCCGTCGTACGCCGGGGGGAAGCGAGCGGCGTGGTCATCCTGACCGGCGCCAAGACCTTCTTTGGACGGACGACCGAGCTCGTCGAGAGCTCCCGGCCCAAGCTGCACCTCGAAGAGGTCATTTCGAGGGTCGTCAGATGGCTTTTCGTCATCGTAGGGACGCTGATCGCGGTGGCGGTCGGGGTTTCCCTCATCCAGGGAGCGAAGCTGCTGGAGATCCTTCCGCTCACGCTCGTGCTGCTGCTCAGCGCGGTGCCCGTGGCGCTCCCCGTTATGTTCACGGTGAGCATGGCCGTGGGGGCGATGGAGCTCGCCAAGCGAGGTGTCCTGGTCACGCGGCTCAGCGCCGCCGAGGACGCGGCGACCATGGATGTCCTTTGCCTCGACAAGACCGGCACGATCACGCTCAACCACCTCTCGGTCTCATCCGTCGAGCCGAGAGGGATCTTTACAAACGAGGATGCCCTTCTCTACGGAGCCCTCGCGTCGCAGGAAGCCAACCAGGATCCCCTGGATCTTGCCTTCCTCGCCGGGGCCAAAGAGAAGAAGTTGATCTCGCCCGCGTTTCACCAGAAGACCTTTATCCCCTTCACGCCGGAGACTCGCCGGACGGAGGCCGTCGTGGAGAAGGAGGGGGTCGAGTTCCGGGTGACGAAGGGCGCGGTACTCGCCGTGGCGAAGGAGTGCGGCCTCTCTTCGGAGGACACCCAGAAGCTCGACGGCCGCGCCACCGAGCAGGCTCTTCTGGGTTTCCGGACCCTCGCGGTGGCACGGACGAATGCGCAGAAGGGATGGGACTTGGTGGGCCTGGTCTCCCTCTCCGATCCTCCCCATCCGGATTCGAAATCCTTGATCGCCAAGCTCAGGACCTTGGGGATCGCCATCAAGATGTTGACCGGGGACGCGCTGCCGGTCGCCCGGGAAATCGCGAAAAGCGTCGGCCTGGACAGCATCATCCGGATGCCCGACGTCTCGGCGGCGCTCAAGGGCGACCCCAAAGCCGGAGCCACGATGGCGATCGCAAGCGACGGGATTGCGGAGGTGTTTCCGCAGGACAAGCACGAGATCGTCAAGGGCCTCCAGGCCGCGGGTCATGTGGTGGGGATGACCGGGGACGGCGTCAACGACGCTCCCGCTCTCCGGCAGGCCGAGGTGGGAGTCGCAGTAGAGAACGCCACTGACGTTGCCAAAGGGGCGGCCAGCGTCGTCCTGACGGAGGCCGGTCTCAAGAACATTGTGGATTTGGTGACCAATGGCCGGGTCATCTACCAACGGATCCTGACCTGGATCATCAACAAAATCAGCCGCACCATATTGAAATCCGGCGTCGTCGTGATCGCGTTCCTGGTCACGGGGAAGTTCGTGGTGTCGACCTTGGCTATGATGGTGCTCCTCTTCCTGACCGATTTCGTCAAGGTCTCCTTATCCACGGACCATGTCCAAGGATCGGGAAAGCCGGAAACATGGAATATCGGGAGAGAAGTAAGGCTCGGAGTCACTCTCGGAATAGCCATGGTCGTCGAGGTCTTGGGCCTCCTGGCCATCAGCTGGCGTTACTTCCACATGGGCCCTGAGGATCCGTTGTTGCCCACGTTCACGTTTCAGATTCTCCTCTACTTTGCCATGTTCTCCCTCTTGAGCATCCGGGAGCGCCGGCACTTCTGGGCTTCGTGGCCCAGCAAGATGCTCATGGGCGGCCTGGCGTTCGAATTCGTGGCGGGCACCGCGCTCTCAAGCGTGGGAATCCCCGGGCTCATGCCCATTCCCATCACCGCAACGCTGGCGGCACTCGCTTATGCGTTCATTTTCTCGCTGTGGGTGAACGATGCGCTCAAGGTCGCCTGGATCGGTAAGACGCCGAGGGCCGGCAGGAAGGCGTGAGGGAAAGGCGACCACTCCCCTCGGGGACGGCACAGGAGATTCAATGCGGCATCGCTTTCAGAAGGGATGGAGCATTCACAAGCAAGGTGCCGTGATGCGCGCTTTTGGGCCTTCGGTACTGGTGAGGGATCTCATCTTGGAGATTGGGGAAGCACGACATTCAAAGAAGAGAGTCGGGACGAGCTCCGGGTTCCGCCTGTGGACCTGCGATCCGACAACCCCGAGGTCATAATGAAATACAATCCCAAGGATTTCCAAGTGCGACCGGGGAAAAGGGTTCGTCTCAGGCATTTGCCCACCCTGATCGCGCCGGCCTACCGGTCCGAGAAGGAATATAAACACATTCTCGAGGATCACATTAAAGACCTCAGTGCCTTGCAAGCCCTGCTCTACGCCTCCAACCGATATGCCCTGCTCTTGATCTTCCAGGCCATGGATGCCGCGGGAAAGGATGGGGCCATCAAGCACGTGATGTCCGGAGTCAATCCCCAAGGTTGCCAGGTATTCAGTTTCAAGCATCCGAGCGCCACGGAACTGAGTCACGATTTCCTTTGGCGGACGACGGTCGCCCTTCCGGAGCGAGGGAAGATCGGCATCTTCAACCGGTCCTACTACGAGGAAGTGCTCATCGTCCGAGTTCATCCCGAGATTCTCCGCAGCGAAGGGATTCCGCAGGAGCTCCTCGACGAGAAAACGATCTGGGAAAGCCGCTTTCGCTCGATCGTGAATCTGGAGCGTCATCTTCACCACAACGGCACCCGCATCATCAAGTTCTTCCTCCACCTGTCGCAGGAAGAGCAGCGAAAGCGCTTCCTGGCCCGCATCGATGAACCTGAGAAGAACTGGAAACTAAGCGAGTCGGACATAGCGGAAATGAAGCTCTGGAAGCAGTACCGGAAGGCCTATGAGCATTGCCTGACGGCAACAAGCACTCGCAATGCCCCTTGGTATGTTGTTCCGGCCGACGATAAGGACAACGCCCGCTTGATCATTTCTAGAATTGTCGTTGATACCTTAAGGGATTTGAAAATGTCCTATCCTCGATCGGACGCGAAGCGGCGACGGGAACTGCAGTCGATTCAAAAAAGGCTTCTCAAATAGGATTTCTCACCGGCTCTAGCGGACGCGATGCTCCCTATCGCCTGCCACTGGTTTACCGGAACTTCCCCCCTCTCGAGGAAGAACGACAGCCGGCGGCGGATTCCGGGGCTTCTCAGCGACCGGAGTCGGCAAGCCCCTCCGGGGGAGGAAGTCGGCTCACCGCGGCGAGAGCGCCCTCAGTCGCTGCGCGGATGCGAACGCGTCGCGGCTCCGGCGGCCCGGCGCGGAAGATGCGATGTCGAGAAGCAAGGACTGCGCCTCCGAGCTCCCGATGCGTTCGAGCACGTGAATCGCTCGAAGTCCGAGGAGAATCTTTCCGGCAGCAATCGGCAGGGCGTCCATTTCCTTCATCACGGATTCGATTCTGAGGCGAAGGTCGGTAGGACAGGGATCCGAAAGCCTCCGCTTGAGAGCAAGCTGGGAATCCATCCCCCTTAGCTCCCGTTCCGATCGCTCCCGAACGCCTCCGTCCTCATCCTCCAGCTGTCGGATCAACATCGAAACACGTACGGGATCCTCGGACTCGAACCTGAGGTGGGTCTTGATGAATTGAACGGTCTCGTTGCCCCCAGACACCAGGTCCGTCATCGCCGAACATGCCCGGGCCTGGTTCGTCTCGCGCAGATCATTCCACCGATCTTCGAGCGCTCCCGTCCCGAATGGCTTTGCCGCCGGAGCCTTGCTTGACAATGACCAAAGCAGGGCCGTTCCGTCGTCATTGGAGGTGAGGAACTGATCGCTTTCTCCGGGCACGAAGCGGAGGCTATTGGCGATCCGCCCGCGCGTGTCGAACCTCTGGACTTCTTGTCCCGTGGTCATGTTGATCACCCGAAGGTCTCCCGAGCTGACCACCAGAGTCCTCGAATCCGGGGCGATCGCAGCGTGGCTCCCCTCCAATTCATAGAGTGGCCGCCCGCTGGGCATTCCCAGGACTACGCAATGCCCCTTTTTCGTGCAATAGGCGAGGGTCTCCCCATCTGAGGATACCGCCAGATCGGCGAGCTCACCCTGCGTATCGGGGATAAGCGTTCGGATCTCACCGGAATCGATGTCCAGCCGTCGAAGCGCGCCTCGGCGGCATCCCAGAACGACAGACTTGTCGTCCGACGCGAAACACACCTGAAGGAGTTCGTCGCCCGGGGAGGCGTGGAGTTGCGTCAGACGCCCGGCTTTGCAGTCCCAGAGCATGACTTTTCCATCGGAGGTTCCGGCCGCCAGAAGCTGTCCGCTCCAGGAGTAGCTAATGCTTTGGACCGGACCAAAGCCTTCCCGGATGACTTTCGTCGCTGAGCCCGACGCCCACTCCCAGATTCGGAGGGTCCTGTCCTTGCCTCCAGACGCCAGGAAGCGCCCGTCGGGTGATGACGCGAGGGAAAGGACGTCGTCGTCGTGGCCCGAAAGCTTGCCAACGGCGGCTCCGGTGCGAAGCGCCCAGAGGGAGATGGCGCCACCGGCCCCTGCCGTGGCCGTCCTCAGGGCGGACGTCGACGCCGCCACGGCATTTAGCCGGTCCGGACCTTCTTCGTGCAAGAACGATTCCTGGCCGCTTCGGGGATCCAGAAGACAGATCCTGGAAGAGCCGACGGCGAGAGTTCCTCCGTCCGGAGAAAAGGCCAGAGACCTGACGGGAGACGAATGCACTTTCAGGAACGACCGTTCGCACCGCCTCGAAACGTCCCAGAGATGCAACCCCGCCCCTCCCCAGGCCAGGGTCTGTCCATCGGGGGAGAAAAGGATTCCCGCGTATCCCAGCATCCGATTAGTCGATGGATTGGATCTCGGCGCCGGTTTGCGCGTTCCACAGAACGATCTTCCCGTCGCCCACCGCGTATTCGATAGTCATTCCAAGCGGTCCGCCCGCCTCCGGGTAGTCGCAGGAGCCGCTGATCGAGGCTAGCACGCTCCCGTCAGGGGAGAAGCCGAGGGCCGAGGCGACGAAGCGGTGCCCCCGCAGGATGACGGGGTCCTTTCCGCCGCCGACCTCCCAGATCCGGATGGTCTTGTCGGCACCGGAGATCGCAATCCGGTCTCCCGACGGCGAATACGTCGCTGCCAGGATCGCCCCGGCATGGCCCTTCAGGGTCAATAGCAGTTGTCCTGTCGAGACGCTCCACCGGCGCAGTTCTCCGTTGCTTCCCCCGGTGACGAGGGATTTCGCGTCGGGAGAGAACCGGACCGTTTTCACCCAGCACCCGGGCGTCTCGAACGTTCGAATGATCTTACCGACGTGGAGATCCCAGATACACGCCCGACCGGACTTGAAGCCCACCGCCACCAGGTCCCCCGGGCTCGACGTATCGAGCGACAAGGGCGTCCCCTCGAGCACCGGACTCCGAAAGCGTGCGAGGCCCGACTCGAGATCCCAAACAACGAACGTGCGGTCATAACTTGCGGAAACGATGGCCTTGCCGCCCCCAAAAACACAGAGGGCGTGAATGAGATCCCCGTGGCGGAAGCGAGCGTCTCCGTAGCGAAGAACCGCGCCCGGAGGCTCCGACTCGGGAAGCGAAACCGTCCTTTGAGTTGGAACGGGTTGAATCGAGCACCCAGTGATCCAAGCGACCGCAACCAAGCGAAACGCTGCACGTCGCCTGTTTTGTCCCTCGCGGATAGGCCCTAAGACTTCCGAACAAGGTCCTCTCATACGAACAGGCCATTAATCTTACAGTGCGTCGTCCGTCCCGGGCAAGGTGCCACGAGGGTGATCCGTGCAGGACCGCCCCCGGTCCGTGGGCGGAGCAACGACACTCTAGAACCCGTGTCCCTCCCTTCCACCAGGACACGTACCACACTCCGCTTCGCCGGAACAGGGACGCCGTTTGACCTCTGGACATGACGCAGCTCCTTTCGCTGCGCTCGGTCCCCGGTTTAATGTCCCACTCCAGTCCCACTGGAGCTGCCAGTACCAAAAGAAAAAGGGCGCCCCAGGTCTAACCTGCTGCGCCCTGACCCTTAATTTTGGTAGCGGGGGACCGCTTTCCCGATTGTACCGAACCTCTGCCGACCTTCGAATTCTGGATCGAGGCGGCATGACGACCAAAAGAAGCCTCGTCCAGAGCTCACACCCACGGCCTTCCTTAACTCCGGCAATTCTAGCTTCTGCAGCGACTCGCCCAGATATCCCCGCATTTCCGTCGCCAATCGACACATCGCGAGTCCAGCCATTCCGCGGTCGCGCGAACCGACTCGGGAGTGACATCGAAGGTTTCAAGGTGATCTTTGGCTATCTCGTCGGGAATCACCATGCCAGCCAGATACTCGTCCAGCGACTTCGCGACGGGCACAAGGGATTCGTTTCCTTCCCGGCCCGTCCATGCCGGAAGCCCATCAACAAAGGCCAGCACCCTGCAGCCCTCTCGAAGATCGAGAAACAGGACACTTCCCCCGCCATCCCGGGCGATAGGGAGGACTTTTTGGGCAGGAAACCCTGGCCATCTGCGAATCTGAGCCAACTCAAACGGAAGCGTCCCCCACTCCCCTGGAGAAACGGCGTGGAAGGAGCAGTAACCCATGGTCTCTCGCCGGCCGAAAGCCAACTCGACGGTTGTGAAGTAGTTCAGAGACGCGCCATTGCACGCATCAATCATCGCACGGTAGTCTGCGGGAAGGCTGCAGCCGAGTTCCATCTCCACTCGGCGGATGTCCTCGGAGGACGGAGGACTATTGAACCTGTCTACGATGAGACCCTTATACGAAGCCACGGTTGTCCCCCTAAGGTTCGACCACCGTACCTTGAGGAGGGCTTGATCGGAATGAAACAAAAGGGCGCGAGGCGAATGGTTAGGGGAACGTTCACCGAACATATCCGTAGACAGCGAAAAAGTGCTGCACCGCCCCCGCCAGGACGAAGCCGTGCCAGATTGCGTGGTGGTGCAGGTAGCGCCTCCAGAGAAAGAAGATGATGCCCAGGCTGTACGTCAGGCCGCCGCCGACGACAAGGACGAGGCCTGCAGGCTCCAGGCGACGGGAGAGAGGACGGAAGGCGAGGGCGAGGATCCAGCCCATGGCCAAATAGATGAAAGCGGCGAATGTTCGGCTTTTTCGGCGGAAGCGCAGAATGAAACTGGTCCCCAGCAGGGCCAGGCCCCAGAGGATGCCGAAGAGGCTCCAGCCCAGCGGCCCGCGCAGGGTGACCAGCGTGAAGGGCGTGTTCGTACCGGCGATGAGGACGAAGATGGCGATGAAGTCCATCACTTCAAAAACGCGCCGGGCCCGGCCGTCCGTCAGCGCGTGCTGCATGGTCGAGGAGAAGAAGAGAAACAGGAGCGCCGTGCCGAAGACGCTGAAGCTGACGATGTGTATCGCGCCGCCGATCTGGACCGCGCGGACGATGAGCAGGACCAGGGCGGCGATGCTGAGCAGGGTCCCCAGCCCGTGCACTAGGCTGTTGTAGAGCTCCTGGCGCGGTGTGAAGTCGGGTGCTTTAAGGGCCATGACAACACTATGAATCAACGATCATTGCCAATCAAGGAGACGGGCGGCGCAGGGTGGCGATGCCGGGCCGCTGGGCGCGGGGCTCGGAGCAGGCACCACGTCCGGACCTCGGTCTCTCCGTACGCGTCCGCTTCAAAGCGAAGCTTGGACGGTTCCGGTTCCTTCCAGCGGCCAATTCAGTTCGGCTGGAGTCAATTCTGTGGGCTTCACCGCCTCCAGGATCACCGCAAGATTTCGGCGTAAGGGCCTTACTCCAACACGGTAGAGAATGCCCGCGAGGCCTGCTTTCTGGGCCGCATTTCCGATCGCGTGCGTGACGCTCCAGTCCTCCGTGCTCTTGAAGTCCCGGAGTGTCAGTCCCAGACGCTTTCGAGTCCTCACATCACATAGGTCCAGCACGTTGGAAAGACGAATGTCCAAACCGGCCAACACCCTGGAGGAGAACCTCCTCTCATCTTCCATCGAAAGCTTCCGCAGCGCTGAACGGCAGGCTATATCGTCTTGGGCCAGGTAGAGAACGGGAAAGGTCTGCGAGCGATTGAAGCGATTGGGACCGAAGCCTTCCGTGAATAGGCCCTCGGTGGACTTCTTGTCATAGGACATCGTCAGCAACCATCGGCCCGTCAGCGGCCGGATGGGAGATTGAACGGTTCTCCCCCAAAGACGGAGCGCTTGGCTTGTGGGGTGGACCGGGCGCCGACGCTTGCTCACAGGGCCCTATGTACGAGGTTCCCAGCGAGCGGTGGTTTCGGAAGGGCTCGATCCATGACGTTTTTGAGCATCTGGCCGGAAAAGTCGGCTCCGGACGGCGCTGCCGGCCGGCGGGCTGCAGACGAGCTGCCCGCGAAGTGGTGCAGGGCGGCTGGATCAGCGGCTCGAAAGCATCCCAGAAACCTGTATCATCATCGTGTTGACCGCTCGCCAGGCGGGGTCAAGAGTTCTCGCCGAATTCGGGGGAGGGATTGGGGATTCGACTGACGGCCTACCGCCTGGAGTACCAATCCTCTTCATATCTTCGAAACCTGACACTAACACAGTCTCTATTTGACGATATCCTTGATCTTGTCGCCCGTCTTCTCGGCCGCTTTATCCACGGATGTTCCAGCCTTCTCCAACGGACCTTTCTCGCAGGCACCCAACCCCAGCGCGATTCCCGCTATGGCAACGGCCACTAGTACCCTTCTTCCCGTATTCATCATGCCCTCCTGGCTAAAGTCGGACACACAGCACCCCTTTCACGAATCAATGGGGAGAGCCGGGGATAGCCGGGGAGTGACGCAATAGCTACTCCCGCCAGGGCGGGCGCGCAGGGCGGCACGGCCGCGCAGCGGGCTGCAGGCAGGGTTCCCGCAAGGGAGGCTCCCCATCGGGGGTACGATAAGCTTCCCCATCTTACTGAGCTAATGATCTGAATTCGATCCGTTTACGTTCCTCTTAAATGACGTCGCCCAAACTGGTATCATGGTCCTTGTCCCCACCGCGTGTGGAAGCGTCAGGGCTTAAATTGTCGAGGTAGAGGCAGAGCGTACGCGGACCGGCCAATTTCTCCTTCGTGATGGTCATCTAGGCTGAGATCGACTCGGTCCACGAGCCTCAGAAAGGCATCCGTGGAACCAGATCCTGAGGCCAAGGCACCCCCCGAGTCTCCAAGCGGCGTCCATCGACATCAGCAGTTCCCCATCGTCGGTATCGGCGCATCCGCCGGCGGGCTCAAAGCGCTTCAGGAATTGCTCCTCCACCTGCCTGCGGACCTGGGAATGGCGTATATCCTCATCCCCCACCTCGCCCCCAATCACGAAAGCCTGATGCCGCAGCTCCTAAAGAAGGTCAGTACGATGCCTCTCTTGGAGGTTACCGAGGGAACCAAGGTCAAGCCGAACCATGTTTACATCGTCACTCCGAATACAACGCTGGGTCTGGCCGATGGCATTCTGCATGCCATCACTCCTCGGATGTCGAGTCCTGTCCAAGAGTGCATCGACTTCTTCTTGGTCAGCCTGGCCGAAGCGGCAGGTGAAAAGGCTATCGGGGTCATCTTATCAGGCACTGCGTCCGATGGTTCGGTTGGAATCAAGGCGATCAAGGCAGACGGAGGAATCACGTTCGCCCAAGACGAATCTGCGGAATTCGCCGGGATGCCTCAGGCTGCCGTTGCGACCGGCGCGGTCGATCTCGTGCTCTCGCCCCGTGGGATTGCTGAGGAGCTCGTCCGAATCGCAAAACATCCCTACTTCGCGGTGCGGCGCTCGCAACCGGAAGAGGACGTGTTTTCAGATTCCGACCGCGCAGAGTTCACGAAACTGCTCCACCTCC
>DATGFI010000752.1:0-8966 GCA_035309205.1 Planctomycetota bacterium
TGTACAGGATCCGCCAGGGTCTACCCGGCTTCGCCTCCCACTCGTACGTCATATACCCAAACGCGGTCAGTTCGTCATGGGCCGCATCCAGGCATTCGCGTGCTTTGGACAGGAAGCGCTGGGGCTTTGCCGGCAGGAGCCCGCACAGCTCCGCGTGTTCATAGGCCACGTGAGGCCCATTCCGGAGCCCGTAGAAGTCCATGTCCAGGATCTCCACCAGGCGCCTCGCGATGGGTCGTGTCAATCCGCTCCAAAGCTCCCAGTCCAACGGGCGGAGGTATCGGGCGTTTACCGAGTCTTCGTACTCCTTGCCGAACGTCACTCCGTAAGTGCCGGATACTGCGACGGAGTTGCCGTTTCTAATCATGTCGCCCGCCGCCCGGATCCGGTCGACCAAATGCATTTTGGCCCGCGAACCGGTGCCGCGCCCCAGAGGCCTGCCGGCGCGAGCCTTCCCCGCCTTGGGATTGGCACGCCGGATGAAGTCGACTTCCTCGAACGATACCTCCTGGAGCCGGTCGAAGGCATTGGAGACGAATTTGATATTCCTGCTGCCGTAGTAGAGCCCGAGCATCTCGATGATCGTCCGCAGGTGGAAAAAGACGGGTCCGTTCAACGGCAACCCGCGCCGGATCGTGCTATCCAGCGCATGCCTCTCGAGGGCTCTAAAGACTCCATGATCGAAAGGACCCGGCATGCCCGACTTCCCCGGAGTCACCCGCCAAAGCTTCCGATGGAGCCCCTTGGGGGATTTCAGCGTCACGTCGATGAGGATTTCCTTTGCGGTCCGGATTTCCTTGTCATTGACGAGGGCGAACGGGAGGCGAGTGAAGTTTGCTTCGGCGTAGCCGAGTCGGGGTAGCGCAGGCCGGACTGCCGCTGCCGAAGGCTGCGCTGCGTGCGGCGCGGTTCTGGGGGCCGGCTCGGGCGCATTGACCTTGGCAACCCAGCTCCGATTCTGGGCCGATCCTACGTGTTCGTCCTCGTTCCCTGGCGGATCGGGAATTCTGGAGACCCGTGCTCCAGCAGCAGGGCGCTCCGCGGCAGCGGCAGGCTGCCCATCGCTCCGGACGGCTTCCCTAACCTCGAAAACAACCTTCGCATCAGCCCCCCTGACGGATGTGAAGGCATCTGCTATTGGAGCACGCATGCTCCTCTCCAGCCAGTCTCTGAAATACGGATTGGGAGCCAAAACACGCAGAGTGTCCGCGCCAGGTCTGTCAAACTTCAGGGTCTTGCACCAGGTTGCGAACACCTCAGGCGTGACGCGGTCCCGAAGTGATTCTAGGAAGCGAAGATTCTCGCCTTCCAAGAGTGCTGATCCATCCTGCGACACTGTTTCCCCTCTCCTCTCCATCCGGCTCTAAGGCTCACCCGGGTCGGAGGCCTCGCCTGCGCGATCGCCTTGAGCCGGGAGCGGCCCTACTGATGTTCGACTTGGGGTGATTGGAGAGGGAGCGGGACTGGAAGTGTAGAACGAGACTCTTGGACATCTGCAGACCCCTCTCACGCAAGTAAGTCTAGCCTAGCCTCCCAGCGCGGTCAAGGAAGGGTACACCACTAATTGTGGTTGTCCCGGAAGCGGATGGTTTCCCGAAGCTACCCATAATGACCACTATTAGTAGGCGCCCCCTTTACTCCCCTGCTTGAGCTATCTCCCCTGGTGAGCTGAACCTGGTCAGCGGTTTATGCATAACCTAACGCCTCAGCCGCCGGGAGTATATACACGAATGGTTATACGCCCTGCGGTTTTGAGCGGGACGCTGGAGGTGACTGGGAGGCTTTCAAGGGCGCTAGGTCCGAAAGAAGACTACCGATCGGGCACCCTTCCCGGCGGAAAGCTCGAGCAGCTCCTGCTGCTCCAGTACGACAGGTGTGAAAGGAAAGGGGCGGCGGCCGCGGGTCTTGCCCGAGAGGCCGCCGCCCCCGAAATGTCGACTAGCTCAGTTCCAATTCCAGGATCCCGGAGTTTGGCCGTCGTCTCCTGATCCCTCTTCCTCGTCGCGTTCCAGTTCGACCTCAATGCGACGGGCTGCATTCAGGCCATGATGCCGGAAAATGCACGTCCGGCAGCAACCGATCGAGGGATCCGAGAACGGCGATGCCCACATCTCGGCCTTGCCGCACAGCAGGCAATAGCCGCTCAGAACGCGAGCGCGATGTTCCGTACACAGCCGATCCGCTTCGTCCGTCGACATGCCCGCAGGATCCACAGCCGGCTTGGCCGGCAGGATCCCGAACCGTTCGCACGCCATACAGGCTTTGGCGACTTCGCCCCGCGCCCTTCCCTGTCTGTCCGACTTCATCTAGGGTATTCCTCCTTTCAACTTGAGCGTAAGGCTCACCCAGGGAAGTTGTCTAGGGGGAAACCGTTTGGCGGGTTCCGATTGTTGCGGAACCGTGGCGCCTGTCGTATGGTCATCGGCGATGTTTCATGAGCAGCCGGTCCCTGAGATCCCCCGTCACAAGACGGCCATCGTTCGGGTGGGCTATTCGAAGCCAGTCTCTCTGGCAATCTCGCACCAGGTGATCCGCCCGGGCCGCTCCGTTTTCGACTTTGGCTGTGGTCGAGGGACCGACGTAGCCAGGCTCGCCAAAGAGGGATATTCGACGGCCGGATGGGACCCGAATTTCAAGCCGGACGCTCCACGGATCCCCGCGGACGTCGTGAATCTAGGGTACGTCATCAACGTCATCGAAGATGCCGGCGAACGGCGGGGGGTTCTTGAGGCCGCCTATAAACTGGCCAAGTCCTGCCTGGTGGTCTCGGCCCAGATCTCCTATCTCGCCTCGCCGGACGCTGGGCAGGCATACGCCGACGGGATCCTCACTCGGCGTGGGACCTTCCAGAAGTACTACTCTCAGGAAGAGCTCCGGAAATTCATAGAGGAAGTCCTGGGGGTTGAGCCGGTACCCGCTGCACTCGGGGTGTTTTATGTGTTCCGTGACGAGGGGGAACGCCAGAGCTTCCTGCTCAGCCAGGTAAGCCGCCGCGTTTCGCGCGAGCCACGTACTCGAGTTCCGCTCGAGGAGAGCCTTGCCCCATTTCGAGAGCTGCTCGAGGCCTTCAGTGCCCAAGTCGACCTGCTCGGCAGAGTACCCCGTGAGTCCGAATTTCCAGGCCTTCCTGAGCTGAATGAGAAGGTCGGATCCACAAGTCGCTGCTTGAAGCTTTGCGAAAAGCTGTTCGGATCCTTCTCCTTCAGCGAGGCGCGACGTTTGCGCTCCGAGGATCTCCTCGTCTACATCGCCCTTTCCAGGTTCGGCCGCCGGCCGCGCTTCAGCGATCTTCCCGAAGCGCTTCAGTGGGACATTCGGGACATTTTTGGTACCTACGCGAGAGCCTGCGATCAGGGGGACGAGCTCCTCTTCCGCGTAGGGAAGCCGGACGTCGTGAACCAGGCATGCATGGCTTCGAAACTAGGCAAGCTCCTGCCGGACGATCTGTACGTTCACCTGTCTGCCGTCGACCGCTTGGACTCGGTGCTGAGGGTCTATGTGGGGTGCGCGCGCGCGGTCCTCGGCGAAGTCGAGGACGCGAATATTGTGAAAATTCATCGGCACACTGGAAAGGTCTCCTATCTCGCCTACCCCAAGTTCGAAAAGGATCCCCATCCCGCTCTGGCGAAAGCCGTCAAGATCAACCTTCGTACGCGCGAGGTCTGGGTCCGAGACTACTCGGCGTCGGACAACCCACCGATCTTGCACCGGAAGGAAACGTTCGTGCCTCCCGAGCACCCGCTCCGGCCGAAGTTCGAGGAGCTGACGCGTAAGGAGGAGGCGGCGGGTCTTCTCGACACCACCCAGCCTATCGGCTTCTTGAAGGGGTGGACCGAAGTTCTTGCAGAGAAGGGATATCAGCTCCGGGGACACCGTCTTCAGCGTGCGAAGCCGAAAGGAGCGGATGGGTCGAAGCGCGGCTGATCCTGCTACTTCGACTCCGCCTGCTGAAGCCGGCGAAGCCGGCCGATCGCCTCGGGAATCCGCGCGAGGACTTCCTCGATCTCTTCGCTGGTGGTGAAGCGCCCGAGACCGAATCGCACGGCATTGTAGATTAGGGAGTCACGCACCCCCATCGCCCGGAGGACATGAGATGGTTCCACCGTGGCGCTGCTGCAGGCGCTCGAGGAAGAAAGGGCAATGTCTCCCAAGGCGTTGATCAAGCTGTCGCTCTCAACCCCTTCGAACGAGAGATTGAGATTCCCAGGCAGGCGCTCGGTAGCGTGCCCGTTCAGATGGACGCCCTCCACGGAGTGAAACAACCCCTCCCGAAGGCGATCCCGCAACTTCCCGACGCGCGTAGCTTCTGCGGTCAGCTCCTTGGACGCAAACCGTGAGGCCAGTCCGAATCCCACAATGAGAGGGACCGGAAGCGTTCCTGACCGGAGTCCACCCTCGTGCCCTCCCCCGCTGATGAGGGCTGCAAGTCGAGGCCGCGGCCGCCGCCGACGAACATAGAGGCAGCCGACCCCTTTGGGGCCATACATCTTGTGCGCCGATAGCGAGGCCAGATCGACGTCGAGTGCCTTCACGTCGAAGGGAACCTTTCCCGCGGACTGAGTCGCATCGGTGTGGAGCACCACACCCTTCTCGTGACAGATGCGGGCGATCTCGGCCAGGGGCTGTATCACCCCGATCTCATTGTTCGAGTGCATGACCGAAACGAGGATCGTTTCCGGCCGGATGGCGTCCCTGAGCTGGTTCAGGTCGACGAGGCCATCCCGCGACACCGGAAGATAGCTCGCCGTCGCAAGCTTGGATCGTACCAGGGATTTGCAGGTGTCCAGCACGGCCTTGTGCTCTGTCGCGACCGTGACGAGATGCTGCCCTTTCGCCCGATAGGGCTCCAGGACACCCTTAAGGGCAAGGTTGTCCGCCTCCGTCGCCCCGCTCGTGAACACGATCTCCTCTGGCTGGGCATTGATAAGCTGGGCCACCTCGCTGCGGGCGTCTTCAACAGCTCGAGCCGCTTCGCGGCCGAAGCCGTGCGTGACACTCGCCGCATTGCCGAAGGTCTCGCAGAAATACGGAATCATCCCCTCGAGAACTCGGGGATCCACGGGAGTGGTCGCGTGGTTATCCAGGTAGATGCGCGTCATGGCGGAACTCGACAGGCGCCGGACCCAGGCTAGACGTCACACACTAGGCAGGGACTCTCGTCGCCGCTTTCGTCGTCGAGGACCTCGCGGAAGATTTCGAAGAGCGTCTGCCCCTGTTTTTCCTTGGTGAGACGCTTCATGGATTTCTCGTGATTCCGACGGATCTCGTCGGAGCGCTCGGCCAACTGCGAAAGGGTTTCACCCTGGGACCACGTGTACATCTGACCCGTGGCCGGATCCACTTTCTCGTAGCGCATTGCTTCTTCAAACTTGTCCGGGTGGTGCTCCTTAAGCCCGACCCATTCGATCTTCCGCTGGAAGAAACAAAAGGTGCAGCCCGAACGGGTCCGCCAGCTGTAGTACGGCGGCAATCCGAGGCCGCTGTTCTCTAGGATCCTAAGGATGTCCGCGTGGACCAATCCGTCCTCTTTGAAGGGGCAATGAGGGATGATGTTCGGTTTGGACGAGATGTACCCGTCCCGGTCCTCGTCGGCCCTGATCCCGATGTAGCTGTGGACCAGCTCATCCCCGACGTACTTTTCGAAGGGGATGATCTTGAGCTGCCTCGTGCACCACCGCGTGCGAGGCGACGGCAGGAAGCCGGAGTACACCTGCAGCCAGTGGTCGAAGTCCCGGTCGGAATTGAGCATGACGATCTTCTTGCCCAGGAATGCTTCGATCTTTCTCAGGTAGTCGTAGGTTTCGGGCAACTCCTTCCCCGTATCCATGAAGACATACTCCATCTCCGGAATACGGTCCTTCATGTAGAGCGCAAGCGCAGTACTATCCTTGCCCCCGGACATGGAGAGGATGTGCCTTGCGGGTTTAGGGTCGCTCATTCGTGCCTCCCAGCCACCCGAAGTCTACACCGATCCCAGGGCAATTGAGCCAGTCAATCTCGTGCATGTTTCGTCATGGAGCGGAAGAGCTCCAGCGCTACCCGCCTCCGATCCAGCATCTCGAGCTCAGGGTCCTCAGCGAGTAACTGCTTGAGTCTTTCGACCATACGCTGGCCTTCCTTCGAGAGCTCCCCTCGGGGAAGGACTTCCTCAAGAACCGTCTCGCCGGCGCTGTCGATCAGCACGCGTTGATACTTCGACCAGGCATTCCCGTCTCCCGCTTTCGCCAATGCCGTCCCCAGCGACTGGGCATCCTTCACGTGCTGTGCGATGCGCGCCAGTGCGTTCACGAAATCCTCCTCCTGGGCGTCAATCCAGAAGGACGGGGGTTTGCCTTCGAGCCCGGCGGCGAGAGACTCGGTCCACTCCTTGGCCGGCTGTTGCAGATCGCTCGCGCGCGTTAGGAATACTTTAGCCTTCGAGTCTGACAGGATAGGACACAGCTCGTTCTTGAGACCCACCAGCTGCTCCCGTGCCTTGGCAAGGTCCTTGGAAAGCTCCAGCTTCGAAACGACCTGATTCTGGATCCGCTCGAGAAGCCGCGCATAAGCTCCATCAATTTCGGTCAGGGCCGTCTCAAGCTGCGTGACCAGTCTCAGTCCGTTTTCCTCGCCACCTCGTACTCCTCGCCCATCGGCAGCCGGGAGCGTATCCGGACGGATGCTGAAAAGGGCCGGCAGGTCCTCAAAGAAGAGTTTCTCAGGAGCCTTTGCCGTCAGAAGCATCTGGCGAAGCTTCTGCCCGAGCTCGGTCAGCTTCATGGTGGAACGTGCATACTGAGGAAGAGAATGGAGCCATCGATAGAGGGACTTGAGGGTCTCTCCGAATCGATCCTGGCCCGGCTTCTCGCAGCCCTGGACGTTCTTGGATACCACCGAGATCCGACGCCGGATCGCATTTACCAGCCACTGCCTCGACCCGGCGATATCGAGGTATCGAACGGAGAATCGATCCGGCCGCTTAAAGAGCATTTCGATGCGATCGAGAGTCCAGTCCCGAACAAATGCTCCCTCCTCGTAGAGTGCCAAGCTGTCGCGGTGATGGAGAAGGACCACGAAGAAGAGCAGCTGTGTGACCCCCATTCTGGCCCCATAGGGCGGCCGCGCCAGGGTATCCAGGATGTCGATGACGCGTCGCGGCTCGAGCTTCGATCCGAAGATTTCCTCTTCGATGGCCTTCCAGCAGGCCCGCAAGCCGTCGTCCTTCGTCGTCGGAACACCGAATCGCCAGACCCCGGCGCCATACTCGCGGTAGACGCCATGGTTCACCAGGAGCGCACGGAAGATCGCCAGTTCTGGCGGGTTTCCCGTGATGCCCAGGTTCTCCTTGCCTGAGGCCTCCATCATTTTTTCGACAAGCCGATTCCGGGCCATGGAGATGTTCGAAGACAGCTCTCGCCGGTTTACCATCTCATTCCGGACAGTCGGCGACAGCGGATAGGTCTTGTCGCAGAGTTTGGAAAGCAAGATCTGCACATCGTGGCTGGAGGTTAGGGGATGCTCCTCGCCACCCTTCCCGAACCACCGCGCGCCGCCGCGGATAGGCTCCGTGATGTGGGCAATCAAGCGGCGGAGCCCTTCCTCGCAGGTGGCGATCCGTTCGTTGAGCTCACGCTGTGCGACGGGATCGTCGCGCAGCTCGGATGCGGAGTTGCCCAGGCGGTGCAGGGCCAGGAGTTCCAGGGCCGTCTGCAAGTACGGTACGGGCGCCTTGGGGACGACGATGAGCACGTTCCTCCGCTTGAGGCGCTTGGCGATGGCGCAGGCCTCCTCCGCCTCGGCATGGGTTTCGGCTAGGGCGTAGAGTATCCGACCGTCAGGTGGGGTCCGATCAAACTCGACATCCTTCCATTCCGATAGATCGAGCTCTCGCAACCGCACCAGCGTCGCGTACTCACCGGTGAAGAAGCGGACGGCTCCGACCTGGTAGCTATGCCTCCGAGCCACCAATGTGGGCGGCGGCAGCTCCGTCTGGAGGTAGCCTCCGATGTCGAAGCTCTTCCGAAGCTGTGAGCGAAGAGCCTCAACCTCCTGGTCGAACTCGAAATCGCTGCCCTGCCAGACGCGGTACTCGTTCGTATGTCTCCGGAAAACGAGGATCTTCCTCTCCTGAAGACTTCGAAGTGCATCCTCAAACTGACTCTCGTCTTCTTTGGAGATATCCAGGGCGAAGCGCAGGATGTCCTTGGTGGCCGGGGCCAGCCTGGTCAAGGAGAGCAGATTCAGGATGCCCGTCACTTTGATCACCCGCTGTTCCAACTCCGGGCGATCGCCGAGCCTCTCGAGGGCCGAGGCAACCTCGATCCACCGTCGGCCGACACTGCCTAGGGACACGTCCCCCCGGAAGGCGTGCAGGAAGTAGTCGTACAGGTAGTCGAGAGTCACGGTCCTGGGACGTTCCGGGGTCCACGGGGTTGCCGAGAGGAAACCCCGAAGGCCCAACGGCTCCTCGGAGGCAAGGAAGGTGAAGACTGTGCGCTCGTTCTGGGCGACTCGGGCACTGAGGCGCGGGAGCGCGAAGAGCGCCATCGGATGAAGGGGGTAAGTCTTGTTGAAGAGGTCGACCCAGTAGTCCTCGCGGGCTCCGATTTGGAAGGCGGGATAATCAGAAGCCTTCTTCGCGGCATCCCGCGACCAGGCTTCGATGCGTTTGAGGAAGGCGTCGTCTTCCCTCCTCCGGTCTGCAAGGGCCGCGGCGACCAGGTCATAGACCTCGTCCGCATCCTCGGTGAAGTCGACTTCCCGGAATCGCCCCTGGATCTTCGCCCATTCCTGACGCTGATGGTGGGGGATATTCCCGGCGTAGTGCTCGAAACTCTGATGGAGGAAGAGAAGGAGATGAAGCTGCGGAGAGGTCGATCGGGTTCCGAGCTCTGCGAGGTCCTGGAGCGGCATGAGGTCGACGCCGCCCGCTTGATACGGGGCCGATTCAAGGAATTTGCCGAACTCGTCGACGAGGAGGACGAGGC
>DATGFI010000753.1:0-2952 GCA_035309205.1 Planctomycetota bacterium
GACGAGGATGCCGAACGTCACGTGGTCCTTGGTCCCGGCAGACTTGGCCGCGGGCAGGTCGCCCGCGTGGAGCCGCTTTTCCAGGTGCTCGAGGGCGCGATGCTCCTCCTGGAACCAGCGGTCGAGGTCCCGTGTGGCGTCGGTTGTCTCCTTCGGGAATTCCTCGAAGAAGCGGCGCAGGCGTTCTTCCTCGTCCTGACCGAAGCGCTTGGCCCACTCCTTCCAGGTCTTATCGATCTCGGCGGGCTGCATCGCACCCGGGACGACATGATCGAGGTCATACTTCTTCACAAGCTCGGGATACTGGCGCTCAAAGGCGGCGTACGAGTCGGCCTTGTAGGTCGTGACGCGGCCTTCCTGGCCGTTGGGCTTCTCCGCCAGGGCGCTCAGTTCGACTTTCCCGTTGTCCATCTTGAACGTGATGCCCTGATCGGAGTTGCGATACTCGAAGTAGGTCTGAGCTTGACCTTCGCCTTTCTTGGGATTGGCCTCCTGCTTCCCCGGCTTATCCTGGGCTTGAAGGAATAGACCGAGCGTCAAGAGAAAGGAGAGATGTTGAAGAGCTAACATGGTCGACTCCTGAGAATTCACCCAAACAATCCATTCGACGCATCCAGAAGGGTCTGATTAGGCGGGCCCCTTCACCCTTCAGGACAATCATGGAAGAAGGTGGTGCAAGATTCGTGCCAGGGAGAGGGGAAAAGAAGGATGCCTCAGCTCGCCGCGTGCAGAGCGTTTCCGATCAAGCGCGGAGAGAATCACACGGAGGACGGAAAGGACCGGATAGCCCCATCAAGGGCAGGCGGAGGCGCTTGGCACGCTTACCTCAGGGTCCCCCCGGGTACCGAAGGGTCTCTCTCCGCCTGCCCCGGTATGGAGAATGGGTAACCTCGTTACTCAGGGTAATGCAAGAGTTGTGCCAGCAAGCGGCTCCAGCAGGCCCTGCCCCCGGGCGGCCTTCCGATCGTGTGATCCCGCACAGGGCGCGCGCAGAACGGAGCGACTCCTCGAGTCCATCACGAAACTTGTTCCATCGGGTGCGGCGCCTGGAAACATCCCCAAGCGCCCGCGCCGAGACGGCGGCCTTCTGGCATGGTGTTTGCTCATCACAAGCCATGAAAACGCAGACGGGGGCCTGATCTGCTCGCCTGCAGAATCCGAGCGAAGGAAGGCGAATGAACATCCTTCTGGTCGATGACGATGACGATGCCCGCACCTTGACGAAGGACCTGCTCGCTTCAGCGGGACACCATGTCACCGCGGCGGCCAGCGGATTTGAGGCTATTATGCACGTGGAGATCCAGCACTATGACCTGGTGCTGCTGGACCTCATGATGCCCGGGGTCGACGGGTTCCAGTTTGCCGAATTCATGTCCTGCCACTGGAATACCTTCGACACTCCCGTGATCATCGTCTCCTGCCGGAAGGACGCGGAGAGCAAGTCGCTCGCGCGTGTCTTCGACTGCGCAGGCTACCTCGAGAAGCCTTTCAGCCCCGCGGAGTTATTCGATGTGATTTCCGGGATCGAGCCGCGAATTGCCCGGTCGGATACTCCGGGGTAGCGCAGCCTCGTTGCCGGTGAGTCCCGCTCGCCGTCGCATCAAGGACTCGACCAACGCAGCTCCCCCGACCAGGAGCGTCGAAAAGGCTCCGTCCCCCTGGCTCGGAAGGGAAGCGGTGTCCCGGCGTCGCCCGGAAGGGCTCTGCTCGATGCTGGTCCTTCCACGCCATCAGGACTTGCTCTTCTCCTCCAGAAACACGGTCGTCCCGGTACGCCGCAGCTCGGCCACTTGCTCTCCCCGCGCGGCATCGCTGAGGGGATTCCCGGACAAATAGATCTTCAAGTACGGCGCGAAGCGTTGATCGCTCTTGGCGTCTTTCCTTGCCATGTCGACCAGAACGCCCAGGTCTACCACCTGGTTCTTCTCCAGGAACAGGAATCGCAAATTGTTCTTCCCGGAGAGAGGAAAACCAGCCTGGTTGGGAGCCTTGGACAGCCTTAGAACCTATCTCCGTAGTCCAGACCAAGACCTGCTCGGGAGGCTCCGGAGATTGGCGGTATGAAGGTCGTCCCTCTTCTCCAGAATGTGGTACGGTTCCTTTGGGAGGCTCGTCTAAAGGACAATCATGAGCAGGAAGACGTTGACTGTCCTGGGAGACGTTTGGCAGACGGATCAGCCGGACCTCGCTGCGGCGGGGACCGTCATCAGCCTGACGTCATTCACTCTGCGCACGTTGTCCGGGGACATGCCAGGCTGGAGGCAGGAGATGTCGAGGGTGCCTGTCAGGATTTGGACGAGGCGGGAAAACAGGGGAGCCCGAGGGCGCCCGTACTACGCTCCTTCGGGCCGGATTTCCGCCTCGCGGGGATGCTGCTCGACGCCGGACGCCGAGATGCGGTGCTTTCCTATCTCTCACGCTGTGCGTCCTTCTGGAAGCTCAAGCGAATCGCGCGTTGGCGCTCCGCGATCGAAAGGGGCGAGCGTCCCCTGATGTTCAGGGGCTTTGATCAGACTGAGCCCAAAGAGTAGCAGGCCTAGTTCTTATGGAAACTGTGCCGACAGTTTTATCCTGGCCAGCGGTCGACGCTGCGAGAGAATACAATCTAATCAGATGACACGCGGTGTCGGATTATTGTGCGTCCTGATCGTGGGAGGAGTGGGTCTAGGGGGCTGGCTGGCCTACCGACGTATCCAGGAACGGCGTGGGGGATGGAGGGAGTGGGTTTCCCTTCGGACCAAAGGGACCACGCTGATCATTTCAGGCATCCCCGTCCGGGCCATTCCTGCTCAGTGCCATCTGAGGGCCCAGCTCTTCGGGTCACAAGGGAATATCCTGTTCGAGGAGGACTTTCCGGGCGGATGGAGGATCGACGTGGTCGCAGGCCAGGTCAGTCTCCGTACCGAGGCGGGTCCCGGACTCGTGGAGCTTCATTCCGAACCGTTCATCAAT
>DATGFI010000754.1:0-6984 GCA_035309205.1 Planctomycetota bacterium
AACAACGAGTGGATGTCGGGTGAGAGCGCCACTCGTCACCTCCTTCTTGTGGAGCTAGCTCAACAGAGCCAGCGCTTCCTTCCAGGCTCGCTCCTTGAGCGCGGCGCCGGAACCGAACTGCGCGGACTTGAAACGGCCGGAGACCTCGTCCTGACCAGGCTGGACCCGCGTGTGGCGCTCGTGATCGACGTACTCGATGACGCCGTTCAGCGCCGCCCACAGGGTTCCACGGACGCTGGGAAGGTCGTTGCCCTTCCCCGACTCGAAGAGACGCGTAAACGCCTCCCGGGTCGCGATCGCACGTGAAGGATCGCCGTCCTTGGGGTTCGGGAGCAGGGTCTCGAAGTAAGCGTGGAGCGCTTCCTTCTTGATCATCCTTCCCGCGAAGGACTTCGCCTGGTCCATGAAGATGTCGAACGAGGCAGCGGACAGGTCCAGGAGCCGTTCCGCTTCCCGGACCTTCTCCCCGATGTCGCCGACATGACGGATGCGGATCGCGCGCGACTTTCCCTCCTCCAGCACGTGGTGCAGCATGTTCTGGCACCACACGCGCCGCGGGGTCGTCAGCACCCAGAGGCTTCCACCTCCGTGGAGCATCGTGAGCAGCAGGTACTTCTCGACGTTGTCCTGCTTCGTGATCCACATGTCGCCGGGGAGTTTCGCCTGAATCCAAACCCTGCGTCCTCCGTCGCAGGAGCCGGCCGTCTCGTACGTCGCTCTCCTGCGTCCCACCAGGGTGTCGAAGAAGCCGAAGGCTTCCGCGTTCTGGATCGGCTGAAAGCGGTTTCCGACGACGCTGAGCGGCTGCTTGGTATCCATGCGGACCACGGCCCGGGCGCGAGGCACCGGGGCCAAGACGCCGAGCGGGTCGCTGGATGCCAGGACGGGTGCGAGCGACACCTGCCAATCCAGTCCGTATTTCCGGATCGCTTCGTGAGCACTGCTCAGGCGATCGTGGCCGGACTGGAGAGAGCCGGTGGGGGCCGCACCGAGGACCGCGAGGGAGTCCAGATTCGATGACATGCACACTCTCTGAAAATTAAATCGCCCCCGTACCGGCGGGGACGACAGACGATAGGGAGCGCTTCACACCGACGGAGCCGGTAGCTTCGGTGGAAGTGAAGAGAGGGGTCTACGGAACGCGACTAGCTAGCCTCTGCACAGCAGGAGTGCTCCGGGATCTCCACGGTGAGAATCGTGGTCCCCGCGAAGGGGCCTCCCACGATCTCGTCCGGATCGCCTCCGAGCTCTTCGGCGAGCGTCTGGGCGTCCTCCCAGGAAATCCTCGTATACTCCTCGAAGGCCTCAGCGGCCTCGGAGATCTCCGTGTAGACCTCCGGCTCGCTGGCGAGGCGCCAGAACCGCATCCGCAAGAGAACAAAGATCCGCCGAACTTGGCGGCTCATCGGGCGTAGTTCCCGACCGCTTCGTCCGCCGCCTGGCGGAACCGGCGATCGAAGTCCCGAGCCCTTTGCCAGTGACCGAAGGCTCCTCGAGCAAGCCGCCGGGCGTGATCCTGGAGTCCCTGCCGATGAACGGCTTTCGCGAGACTTCCCAGATCACAGGCGACCATCCCTTCCCGCCGGCGAAGCCGGCCGAGATGCTTGAGGTAGCGGATCGATCGAGCGGGACGGTCGAGGGGAGGAAGGAATCCGAGATCCTCCTCCCGAAGAAAGATCCGTCCCAGGATCCCGCGGCCGAAGCGGAAGGAGCGCGGCGCGCCCTTCCGAACGACCGACCGGATCCACGCCAGGAACGACACCAGAACGCTTAACCACTTCGCCATGGTCTTCATGGCATCCTCTCTCGCAGGGCCAGGCTACTGCCGCCGGGGCTTCGCGCCCTTCGACCCGTTCGTTCCCTTCGCGGGAGCGGGGGCCGGGGCAGCCGCGGCGGGAGCCTCCTCGGGGGCGGCGTCACCGGTCGGGGCCGCATCGTCCTTCGACCCACCACCGATGAACTGGACGGTGTCGGCGACCACGCGGAGTTTGCTCCGCTTCTGGCCGGTCGACTCGTCTTCCCAACGGTCCTGGACCAGCCGACCGGAGACCAGCACCGCGCGTCCCTTCTTCAGGAACTCGGCGCAGATCTCGGCCAGCTTGTTCCAGACGGTCACGTCCACGAAGGCGACCTCTTCAGCCTTCTCACCGCTGGACCGGGTGAACTTCCGGTTGGTCGCGACGGTGAAATCGCTGACGGCCACTCCCTGCGGGGTGTACCGAAGCTCAGGGTCCCTCGCAAGGTGACCCATCAGCACTACCTGGTTGAAACTGGGCATGACAACCTCCGAAATGGGCACCCCGCGGCCACGCGGGATGCCTAACGGAATCCCCGTGGCCGGGGCTGGATCACATCGACCGATCCAGGGGTCTTTGCGAGCGACCTACCCCTCCGGACTCTGCTCGCGCGCTGCCACGCAGAGGGGGCAAGCGCAGCGCAGCACGTCGTGGAGGGACAGCTCTTGGACCAGGACCTGGCCCAGCTCGGAATCGATCACCTGATCGATCCCTCCTGCCTTGTGGGCCTTACAGATGGGGCAGTTGTCCTCGTCCGGAGAACCGACGATCACGTGGAACAGCTTCTCGGGCTTCTTTGGGTCGCTCATGCTAATCCTGCCACTTCGAGCAGGCATTACGGAAAGGGCACGTCGGACATGCGAAGGACCGGTCGTTGGGAAGGAACGCACCCGCCTGGATGGCCTTGTCCAACTCCGAGACCTTCTTCACGAACCGTCGCATCTCCCGCTCGGTCCGCTCGACGTAGTACCTCTCGATAGCGGGTTTCACCGTCTTGAGGAGCAGGTCATAGCGGAAGAAGGCGGGTTTCTGCTCGAGGACGAACTCCCCGGCCAGAAGATACGCGGTGGCCTGGTCGTCCTTGGCGATGCGATCGCCGGACCACCGGGCGCTCGACGTCTTCCAGTCCACGATTCCAATCCGACCGTCCTCGGTCTTGACCACGCGGTCGAGCTCCCCGACCAGAGGCCGAGGAAGCGCTACCCCCTTCTCATCGAGAATGGGCACGGTGAAGCGGCGCGGGATCTCGAGCGGCACTTCGTCGGTCGGAAGATTCTCGACATAGAAGTCGATCATCTTCCTTCCTTTGGCCGAGAGATCCTCGAGCGTTTCTCCGTGGGTGGAGACCACCGGAACGAATCGATTTGCAAAGGCCTTCTCGATGTGCGACCGCAGAAGCTGGTAGGCGACGTCCGCGCGAGGCGGGCGGCCCTTCGCCAGATCCTCGTCGATCGACACAAGCGCCGCGTTCATGGCGCTGCCAAAGACCAGTGGGGTACCGATCTGTTCCTGGGGCAGACGATCGATGTACTTGAACCGATACTGGAGCTGGCAGATTTCGGCGAAGGTGCTGATGGCGCTGAAGGAGTGGTGACGGACACCCTCCCCCAGATCGTTCACCACGCTTGCGAAGTCCACCTTGAAGGCGGTAACCATACCGATTGTCCTGGAATGCACCGGCCGCGGTCGTCTCGCGAGCGGTGCGACCTTGCCTTGCGACGACGGGCGGCGGAGGCAGTCGGCTAGGCCACTTTCGAGTGACTTAGCTTCGAGCGGACGTAGGACTCGACCTTGGTGAATTCCTCGACGGTCAGGCTGTAGGGGGTTTTCACCTCCTGCCTGAGCACGTTTCGGAAAAGGTCGTGGAAGTCCTTCCAATCCGCGACGAGCCCGGAACGCATGGCATCCTTCTGGAGGGCGTTCACGGCCAGAGGCGAGACCTTCTTGGTCTTCATCGTCTGGCCCGACGCCGCATCCGTCTTGGGACCCGATGCGCTGGGGACTGTCCGCTCCTGCTTGGAGGGATTGGCGGCGGAACTGGACGCGGACGGCTTCTCCGGAGCGTCTCCCTTGGGGGATTCCTTCCGAACCGCAAGCGGTCCTTTGGGAAGCGTGCCTTTCAGGAGATACTCTTCCACGGCCGCGGCGAAGGGAGCGATCTCGTCGATCGACACGCCCTCTCTGACCATGGTGATCGCTCGGTCGACGGCGACCGATCTCGCGATCCGGATGCCCTCGTCGCGCTTCAGCTCCAGTTCCTCTGGAGACAACCTCCGGCCTCCACCTCCTCCGAAAGAGCCCTTATTCCCGGACTCCGGAGGCGTCCAGCCTTCGGTCTTCTGGCCGACATGCACGATCTTCTTCAAGAAGGTGCATTTCTCGCCGGCGTCGACGACGACCCGGATCTTGCATCCGAGAAGGTCCTCCGTGGGCAGGTCCCCTTCGAACCACTTGGAGTAGCTCAAGCGGGCACCGCTCAGGACGATTCCCTTCCCCGTGATTTGATCCAGGACGCCATCCCGTTGCTCGATGGCCACGGTACTCCTCTGGAATGGGCCTCCGCATCCCCGGAGGCGACTGAACACACTTCCTCCGGGACGGGAGGCGGACCGCCCTCAATGGACGGTCGCTACAAGAAGCAGCTGGAATTGAAAGAGCCCCAATCCCGCAGGATCGAGGCTCGAAGAGTTGCCCTGCTGAAGCATTCGCTCCAGCGTGATGCAGGTGAAACCCGCACCTAGAGGCGATCGCTCTCCGAGCCCTCGATCAAGCGGAGGGAACTCACACACTCACGCGAACTTCAGCGCAAACTCTTCAATCTTGGAGGTCTGGATTTCCTCGACGCTCCGGGTCTCCCACCCCAGGCCGAAGGCCCAGCAGCGAAGACCCTGCGCCTTGTGTCCCAGCCGACGGAGCAGCTCCTTCCGTCTATTGGAGAGGACGGCTCGCTCCACCATGTCCAGCACCTCGCGGTTCTCGTTCATCTCGTTGATCGTCATCGCGATCTCCTGGAATGTCGCCCCACACCGTCTCTGTGGGGCTCTCCGTTTGTCGAAGAACCCCCGGACGGCGGGGGTGCGGCGCCTGGCCGCGTTGGGTGAAACCAAGGATCAGAGTCTTCCGAGGGACGAATGGATCAGGCCGCCGGCGGCGTGGTGGGATCCCACGGACGAATCCGCAGGATCTCCGCAACCTCGTCGTCGGTTCGCTGACATCCGGAGCCCCGGAGGAGAACGAGCCGGTTGGGGCTAAGCGCGGTGCGGGTACTGTTCACCCGGCGCTTGGCCTTTTTCCATGACATCTTCTCCACGGGGCTGACTTCGTCCCCGATCTCGAACCCTGTTGCCTCAGATGCGCTTGTGATCTTCCAGTGATGATCGCCTACGACCGAGAGGTGAACTGCCCTCCCGTTCCGGAACAGCCGAAACGTTGTCTCTTCCACAAAGTCCTCCAGCTCCCATTGGAGCTGCTTGAAATAAAAAAAGCCGCTCCCCCATCCCGGGAGCGGCCAAGGTCCGATACGCGCGACCTGATCGCCCCCCCGCAGATGGCTTGTGAGCAGGGGCTCCGACGTGAGAAAAGAAGTGAGAAGTGCAGGGTCTACAAAGGCTTGGCCTTCGCAGAAATGCCAATCCGGCGGTTGGCCCGCCGGATCAGCTCACCTGAGAACTGAGATGCGTGCTGGACACTACGCCGCACCCGAAGAACTGCCCATCGCCTTGGATCGCCCGTAGACGTCCTTGCCCTCCACGACCCGGGCCGCCTTGACCAGGCGTCCAGTGATGTGGTCCAGGCAATAACCCTTCTTGCAGAGCACATCCAGGGCCTCGTCGACGAGGATCCGGATGACGTCGCCATCGAGGATCAGGATCAATCCGGGAACGAGCTCCACGCCGGCGTCCTGGAAGAGGACCCGAACGAAGAGGTCGGAAACCGGAAGCTGACGATCCTCGTGACGAACCACGACTTCGCCCATGGGGGTGACCACGAGGCTGAAGCCGCGCATCGCGACCTCGCGAAGATTGCTGACCTGCATGCGACTCGAGAGCGTCAGGCGAAGGCTCCGGCCGATCGCCTCGATCGACCGCGCATCCTTTCCGCCCGCCTTGGTTTCGGCCGCCCGGTCTTTCACCTTGAGCAGCTGCTCGGCGAGGGTGGACACGAGTTCTGCGGCACACATACGACGTTCCTCCAAGAAAAACACGCACACACAAAAAGAGGGATCTGGACTCCAGCTAGGGTCCAAGAGCCCTCGTGAAACGGGTTGCGCCACGAAGGGACGCAACCGACACAGGGAAACCAAAAATGCTTCTTATCTCTCGCAGCCCGATTGTCAGTGAGCTCTCTGCGCCGGGCGCCGCAGCGCTCCGGCGCCGTACGATCTACTTCCGGTCGGCCGGACCTCCTGCCGGCAACGTCTGACCTATCGCCAGGCCCGCTCGCGCGAGCCGGATCTGCTGGGGTGCTCTAGGCGACTTCCGCGGAGCGGGTCTTTCGGCCCTTCCGCCCGTGATGAGTCCGGTGGCGGATCGCGAGGCGGAGCAGCTCCACCTGGGGATCGTCGGCCTCGACATTCGCGCCGTGCCCGGTCTGGGTCCCCGGGTCGACCACTTCCCCTTCGGGGTCGGGCCTGCGCGGCTCGACCAGGATCTCCTCGCGGGTGTCCAGGGCCTCGACCAGGTTCTCGGGATCGGGGAGGCTGTCCTGGTCGACCAGGCCGAGGAGCTCGTCCGGCGAGAGCCGGGTATAGCCGCCCAGATCCTCCGCGGCGTGCTCCCAGGACATCAGGTCGGGCATGAACAGGACCTTGCCCTTCGGGGCCACGTTCGAGTCGAGGATCCGGCAGCGGCTCTCGTCCACGGGCTGGACGAGGAGATAGCTGCCGTCCAGGTCACGAAGCTCGCAGGGGATGATCGTTTTCACGGGAGACCTCCATTCTCAGTTGGGGGACACGGGGCAGAATCAGGCACACGTTGGATGCGGAGCGATTGACCTTCTCGCGAAGCTTGCGGATGTCGTGCAGGATGTCGTCCTTCTCGTCGAAGAACTCCCTGAACGTCGTCCGGCCGCGCGCGGCCGCGTGCGGCCCCTCGCGCAGGAACGAATCGAGCAGCCGGGCGGTGCCGACGAGGGCCCGGACCTCGAGAAAGGTCCCCTTGACGGCGTAGACGTCCCGCCGCTCGGCCAT
>DATGFI010000755.1:0-3252 GCA_035309205.1 Planctomycetota bacterium
TGAGGATCTCGAGCTCGGCTACGTCGATCTCGATCTCCCCGGTGACGATCTTCTTGTTGATCGTGTCTGCGTCGCGCTTGCAGACCTTGCCTTTGATGGCGATGACGGTCTCGTTCCTGAGCCTGGAAGCCTGGTCGTGCACCGCCTTGACGCGGTCGGGACTGAAGAGCGCCTGCGTTTTGCCGTACCGGTCCCGGAGATCCACAAAGATCAGGTTCCCGAAGTCCCGCCGCACGTCGACCCAGCCGTTGAGGACGACCGTCTTGCCGACATCGCTCGCCCGCAGCTCGCCGCAGGTATGGGTCCGCTTCAGTTTCCACATGGAATGATCATCCCCGCATAACCGACCACCCGGTCGTAGTCTCCCGAGACATCGCCGCTCGTGGCATGCATGACCGTCTTCGCCGCGGCAGCTCCCCTGGCCCTGGCGTAGGCGATCGTTGCGATCGTCGGCGCATATCCGCACATCGACACGTCCTGGCTGCGGATCGCCGCCACCAGTGCCGTCACGTCCAGCGCCTCGATGGCCCGGATCACGGCATTGTCCTTCGCGAGCGTCGTCTCCTGATCCTCATAGTGGTTGAGGTCCGTCGAGCCGACGACGAGAAAGTCCCCGGGGATCCCCGCCAGGGCGCGCCCAAAGTCCTGGAGCGCCGGGGCGGAACCCAGGCCGACACTCAGCGCGACGGGCACGATCCGGACGTCGGGCCGCAGCTTCTGGAGGAACGGCACCTGCACTTCCCCGGAATGCTCGCCGAGGAAGCCGACCTCGCTGTACTCGGCCTCCGGATAGGCGCTCTGGATTCGGCCGGCCAAGTCGCTGCTCACAGGCGCATCTCCCAGAGGGGTCCGCCAGGCGCCGCCGGGCCAGATCGAGAAGTCCGGACCGTATCCTCGATGGTTGAAACAGAGGAGGACCACGTCCTGAGGCACCTCGACGCGCGCATACACGGCTCCCGCCACCCTTCCCGAATACGCATATCCTGCATGGGGCACGATCACCGCGAGCGCCTTCTCCTTCGGCGCCTCGGGGATCAGGACCTCCAGCTCCCGGCGGAGCGTTTCCGCGAGGCCGGGGTAGAACGTACCGGCGACGGCGGGCGGTCGCAGGGGCATACAGGGGCGGCTATTGTCCATGGAGAAGGCAGGAAATGCAATAGCGCCGGCCTTTGTCCCTGTGGGCCGACGCCTCCCCTCCCCGCCTCCCGAGGGGGCCGCGGGCAGGGCGGACGGAGCTTAGGGGATGAGCACCGCCGCGGAGATGACGGTGGTCCACAGACCGCCGATTCCCTGGGCGGACTGCGTGCAGTTCAGCGTCCGGACGATCTTGCCCGAGATCTTCCACTGCTCCTCGCGCTGGTCCCACGATGCGCTCGTTTCGTAGTCGAGGCCCAGGGTCGTCGCCAGCATCGAGGCGGCCAGATCCTCGGCATACTCGCCGGCCACTTCTTCGGTTTCGCCGTAGCTGTGATGCTCGGAAAGATAGCCGTACTGGTTCTTGTCGGAGGGGATCGCGACGCCGATCGACGTGGCCACCAGGCGGCGGTTCTCGTTCGTCTCATTGCGCGCGATGACCACCGCGATCACCTGGCCGCTCTTGAGCTTCGTCAATCCCTTGTTGACGGGGACGATCTTGCACTGGGGCGGATAAATGCTCGACACGTGAGTGAGATTGAACCGGGCAATCTTCGCGTCGCGCAACGCTTCCTCGAAGCTGGCGAGACGTTCCTTATGGCGTCCGACGCCCTTGGTCAGGAAAAGTTCGCGGGGTATATAGGTCATATAGGGATGAAGTTTCTAGCAGGACCCCCCGGACCTGTCAAGCAATTGCGCCCCTTCTTAACAATGAGTTCTTATTTGATCCGGACGCGGACCCGGAATGCTACGATTGGGAATCGATGCATCCGGTGCTCTGGCGATGGGAATGGGGGGGAATCGGCTTCCGCCTCGGATCGTATCCCTTCCTGGTCTTCTGCGGGGTGCTGACTGCCCTGCTCCTCGTCCTGGCCCGGGCACGGGAAGCTGGGCTGTCCCCGCGAACTCTGCTGCCCGTACTCACGGCCGGCATTCTGGTCGGCTTCCCGGGGGCGCGTCTGGCGTCGGTCCTGCAGACCGGGGGCGGCGGACTCGTGCTCTACGGCGGCCTGTTCGCCGGACTCCTGACGGGACTCCTCGTCGCCGCAGGGATGAAGCTCCCGGCCCTCGAAGTGGCCGACGTCGCCGCGCCTGGGGTGCTCCCGGCGACGGCCTTCGGCAGAATCGGATGCCACCTCGCCGGCTGCTGCTACGGCGTGGTCTGCGATCCCGGCCTTTCCTATCCGCACGGCAGCCACGCGTTTCAGGACCAGGTGCGCCGGCGACTGATCGGATCCGCCGCGGCCGAATCGCTGCCTACGTTCCCGATCGTGCTGATCGAGGCGGCCGTCCTGCTCGTCCTGTTCCTCATCACCTCCGATCTGTGGCGCCGTCGGCCCCGACCGGGAACGGTTCTGGGGATCGCAGGAATCCTCTATCCCGCCTGGCGCTTCTTTGCGGAGTTCTGGCGGGCCGACAATCTGCCCTACTGGGCGGGCGGCCTGACGTTTTCCCAGGGGATCAGCATCGCCGCCGCGGTGGTCTGCGGAGCGTTCCTGATCCTCCGGCGTCGGCAACCGATCGGCCAGGCGCGGCCAGCGCTGGAGTTCCGCCCGGCCTCGGCACTTCAGTGGCTGCTCTTCCTGGCGGCGCCTGCGCTTTCGCTCGGGGGGATCAGTTGCGGTTCTCACCCGAATCATGAACCCCATACCGCCGCGGGAGTGTACGAATACCGAAAACCGACTGCGGTCAGCGGCGTCCAGAAGCCGTCGGAGGGCAAGAAGGAAGACCGCGATTCCGACGATTGCTTCTCGGACTGCGTTGGGGACTGCACGGACGACTGCATCGACGACTGCACGGAGGCCATGTGCGAACATGCCTGCTCCGGCGGAGCCCCGTCCGACGACGAATCGTCCCAGCCCGCTCTGAACTCTGCCCTGGGCGCCGTCCGCCCCGGCCAGAAATACAAGGGATCGCTCAGCATCGAAGCCGTGGTCAACAAACGCCTGGACGTCGTCCTCAAGCTGGAGGGCCGTTTCACCGCCGGGAAGGCCTACCCGGACGGCAAGCGCCCCGTGCGGTTCCGGCTCCGTAAAGTCGACCTGGCCGTGGGCGATGCGCGCTGGCAGGGATCGGGCGACGTGGAGCTTGAGGTAGGCCCCCTGGGAGATGTTCGAC
>DATGFI010000756.1:0-2652 GCA_035309205.1 Planctomycetota bacterium
AAGGCCCGCAGATACTGGGCGTTTCCCCAGAAGTTCAGTCTTCGATTCAGGGACAGGCGCCGCTCGTCGAGCCGGCGCTTCCGGGTTCCTGCCGATTTCTTCGAACTTTCATCGATGACCCGGAGCTCCTGCTCGGCCGCCGCTTTTCGTTCCGCGAAATCCTTGAGGGGCTGCAGTCGCGGTTCGACCCCGAATCGCTTTCCCAGCTCGATCACGAGGCGGTACAGGTGCGTCAAATCCTTGTCCAGAAGCACGAACTCCGTCCCCGGGGGAAACGGGTGCTCGGGAGGGTAGGCCGTCTCCAGCTTGCGCAGAAACTCCCCGTGCTCCGCGCCGGTCTCGCAAAGATAGTGGAGCTGGAACGCCCCTTCGAGGAAACGTTCGGCGGCGGCGGTGGACACGGCGTCCAGTCCGGAATGGTCGATGATGAACATCACGAAATCCCAGACCGGCGAGAACTTTTCGGACTCCTCGTGTCCGGGCTTGCCGCCCGGGATCTTCCGCCACAGAACGATGTTCGCCGCGTGGCGAAGCGCCTCCAGGAGCACGTGGCGCCGCGCGCGCAGTTTCTGCCGGAACATGATCGCCATCAGGGCCCGGGCCCGGCGGGAACCCACCTTCGGGGGCTCCCGGAGCGCCTTTTCCAGGCCGGTCTTGATATGGGCCGCCTCGGAGACGGCCGTGATCCCTTCGAGCTCCTCCAGACGGACGAAGGCCCGGTGCACCGGCTCCTGCGCCAGAGCCTCAAACAGAGCCAGCGTCCCCTCCCGGGTGAACTCGGGACGGACCTTGACCAGTTCCCGGAAGAAGCCGAAGGCCCGGTTGGTCGCGTGGGAGATGTTCCCCAACGCCGCTTCGACCTCGGGAGGACCGATCAACTCCGGTCGATGCGCGACGCAGTGCCAGAGGAACTCGTACGCCGGATACGCGTTCGCCGCGAAGCCCGCGCAGACCGCCTTCACCAGGTCCGGCCGGATGAACCGCGCGGCTTCCCGCGTGAAATCGTAGCAGGTGTCGTGAATCCCCTTCTCCGGATGCCGGCGGACGAGGTCGACGTACCGATCCATCAGGTCGGACGTCCGGTCGCGGAAGGCATCCATGAGTCCCCGGACGATGGGGAGGAGCGTCCCCAGATCCTTGGCGGTCTTCTCCGTCAGGCGGTCCAGCAACACATCGCTAAAGAGCTCCGAACGAGTCTTCACCGCCCGCTGAAAGAACTCCCAAGCCTTCTCCGGGTTCTTCTCAAAGTGAGCCAGGACGACCTCCGCCAGCTCGGCCGTGAGGAGGGTTTGCGAATCCGCTGCGACGGAGGACGCGCCATCAATGGCTTCGGCGGGGTGCTCCGGGAAAGCCCGGAGGACTCGGCCCAGATACTCGCTCGTCCGATCACTCCAGTGCTCGGCCAGGCTGAGCATCGAGACGAAGTAGTCCCTGGGAATGGCCGCGCGCCGCTTCTCGAACCGATCGACCAGATCCGGGGTGAGAGTGCTCGGTCGGTACATGGCCGCCGACTCGATGATCCCCCAGGCCCCGTCCGGATTCGCATCGAAGTGCCGGTCGGCCAGCTCGATCCAGCCGGAATCCAGCAGGGCGTTGTACTCGTGGAGATAGTTGCCGGCGACGCTGAGGGCCGAGGCCGGGTGTTCCTGGAGCAGCGATTGATATCGGGACAGGAGCGCGGCTCGGCGATCCGGATCACGCGCCGCGATCTGGATGAGGAGCGCAAAGAAGGAGCCGGGGTACTGCTCCAGATGACCGAGCGCCCACTCGATCGCGGCGTCGTCGATCAATGACGGGCTCTGGCGGCCCACGTCGCACATGCGGTTCAGGACCTCTCCGGGCGCCGCGGCGTAATACTCGTCCAGGTTCTTGAACGGGGCTTCGTGCCGCTGGCGCATCCGGGAGATCAGCTGCTCGTGACTCACGCTGGGCAAATCATACACCGCCGCCCGGTCAGCTGCTCACTCGGATCCCGCTCACATCGGGGCGGGGCGGCAACGACCTGTTCCTTTGGCATTCCTTCGGGAACCAGGGGCCCCGGCTCGGCGGAAGCCTCAGACGCGCGATCGGAAGAGTCACAATGGTGGAAAGGACCCCGCGTTTCGGGCACGATAATCCGATGAAGCCGATCGCGCTGGTGACCGCCCGCGAGGCGGCGGGTCTGGACGACGATATGGATCCGCTGCTGACCGCGCTCCGGGCGGAGGGGGCCCCTGCGGAGCCGGCGGTCTGGGACGACCCGACGGTCGACTGGAGCGGATACGCCCTCCTGGTGCTGCGATCGACCTGGGACTATTCGCGACGACGGAACGAGTTTCTGGCGTGGGCCACACAAGTCGAGAAGAAGGTCCGCCTGTGCAATTCCGCGCGGACCGTCCGCTGGAACACCGACAAGCACTACCTGGGGGAACTCGGCGCTGCCGGCGTTCCCATCGTGCCGACCCGGTTCATCGAGCCGGGGGAGACGATCCGCTTCCCCTTCGACGGCGAGTTTGTCATCAAGCCGACCGTCGGGGCCGGATCGATAGGCGTGGGCCGCTTCCCGGAGAAGAATCTCGCGGCGGAGGACCACGTGAGGCGGCTTCACCGTTCGGGCCGCAGCGCCATGATCCAGCCCTATCTGGATCGAGTGGACGAGGCGGGCGAAACGGC
>DATGFI010000757.1:0-2775 GCA_035309205.1 Planctomycetota bacterium
ACTCCCGTAACTTCGCGAATGCGGGGCAAGGCCAGGGCGTCCATTTCGATGCTGTCGATCAGGACCCTTCCCCGATCCGGCAGGTAAAGACCGGCGATCATGGAGAGCAGGGTCGATTTCCCGGCGCCGCTTTCTCCGACGATCGCCAGGGAGGAGCCGGCCGGGATTTCCAGGTCGATACGGCTCAGGATGGGCTGATCCGGGCGGTACCCGAAGGAAACGTCGTCCAGACGGATCCCTCCCTTGATCGGGATCGGGGTGGGGGCGGCGTCGCGGGGTTCGGCGGGCAGGGACAGGATCTCGGAATACCGGGAATACGCGACCGAGGCTTCATCGAAGGTGATCCAGGTGGATGCCAGCTGCTCCAGCGGCCCGAGCATGGTGCCGCTCATCGTAAAAAGGAACATCAGCTGTCCCTGACTGAGACTGCCTTCATTGATCTTCCAGGCTCCCAGAAGAAGGAGGCCGATGCCCGCGATCGTGGAGACGAAGATCGTCACGGCCGAGACGGCGGTCAGCATCCTGACCTGACCGACGCGGTAGTCCTGCAGACGCCGGAGCGACTCCTTGATCCTGGAGAGGATCCACGACTCCCCCTCGGTCAAGCGCAGGTCGCGGACGCCCAGGAGGGCGTCCATGCAGTGGTTCGTATAGTCGCCGTCACGCTCCCGGATTTCCACGAAGGATGACTTGATGCGATGGCGCAGGAGAAGGATCATGACGGCGGGAAAAGTGGCACCGGCGACGGCAATGAGCGTGAGGGGCACACTGCGAAGGAACATGAGCACCGCGGCGATGAGGACAAGGACGGCGTCGAAGAGCACGCCGAGGAAGCGGTCCTCGATTGCGTTGCGGAGGACCTCAACGCCGCGCAGGCGACCCAGGAGATCGCCGTTGTGGTAATTCTCGTAGAAGCGCATCTCGAGGCGTGTCACGTGATCGAGATAACGGCCGGAGAGTTCGGTCTCGATCTTCCGCGCTAGGCGCACTTGGATTTCCCGGCGGACGAGGCTGACAGCCCCTCGGACCAGGAGCACGAGCGTCACCCCGACGGAAAATAGCCCCAGCGAATCCAGATCCCGAGTCCGATCGACGACGGACTGGACGAAGAGGGCCACCACCCAGCCCAGCATGCCGACGACCAATCCCGTCAGGGCCGCCGCGGCAGTCTGCCAGGGGTACTGGGCCAGCAGCGCCAGAACCGGGGCCGGACGCTGAGATTCCTCGCGTGTCCGCTTAATTACTGCCGAAATCGAGCCCGACTTCACTCGATCTCCAGATCAGCTTCCTTGTCGTGATACGGATCGTCGGGCTTGGGCTCGGACGGACGGGGATTATCCGGCGGCGACTGCGGCAAGGGCTGGTGTGGCGCTGGTTTTCGGGGTAGGAACATGGCATCACCTCACGAATCCGAGAGATGGAGCCAGGCAGGCCCCGATCCGTTACGGGGGCAAGGTAACGCGTGGGGGCCAGGCGGATCGGCCGTTCATGAGGTGAACCATGGTCCTATTTCCCAGCCGTCGAAAAGGGGCTCGCCGAACCGTCAAAGTCCGAGTTCGTCGAATCGTCCGACGTCGCGTCAAACCCGTTGTTCAGGAGTAGTTCCATGACCCGCATGTTAGGCCTGATCATCTTCGCCGTCGGCGTGATGCTTCTGGTGTTCGGCATCTCTGCCAGCGATTCGGTCGGCTCGGATATATCCCGGTTTTTCAGCGGGAAACCGACGGACAAGTCCATGTGGCTCTTGATTTCGGGGATCGTCGGGGTCATCGTGGGCGCCGGGGGCCTTCTCTTCCCCAGGAGCCCTTCGGCGTAACGCCATTCCCGCTCAAGGTTCTGCCCTGGGAATGAACTATTGGAGGTACCGATGAAACTCTCTACGACCGCCCTCGCAGCTTTATGCCTGGGCCTGGCCGCGTGCAGCAGCAGCGACAAGACCAGTTCCACCAAGCAAGGCGACTTGGGAACCGGCATCAACACCGTCGACCGCCAGTACGGGAGGTCGGCGTCGGAGACCTGGGCCGCGGCCGAGGCCGCCGTCAAGACCTACGACATCACAGTCGAATCCGACGCTCACGATGCGATGGGCGGAGAGATCCGTGCGCATCGGGCGAGCGGGGAAAAGGTGGTGGTGCGCGTGAAGAGCCTCGACGACAAGAACGCGAATGTGTCCGTTCGCGTGGAGCCGGGCAACCGGAACATGGCCGAGATGATCCACGAGAAGATCGCCGACAAGCTCGGAATGAAGGAAGCCAAGTCGGCATTCTTCGGCGGCAACACCTGTGAAGGCACCTATCCTCATTCCCTGGACGCCTGCGCCAAGGCCGCGGAGGATGCGGCACGGCGGCTGGACATGACGGTGACCAGCAAGGAGGTCCACGACGAAAAGGCCGTGGTCGATGCCCGGGAAACGAATTCGAACCCGGTGCAGTTCCGAATGAAGAAAGTGGACAAAGGGGTACAGGTCACGTTCGTGGCCGGTCGCGAGAAGAACGATGCCATGCGCGACCTGTGCTACCGCATGAAGACGGAATTCGAGAACAGCATCGCCTCGAAGAGCAACTAGACCCATTTAAGCGCGTTCCCGCCTCCGGCGGCCCGGATCGACACCGATCCGGGCCGCTTCGTTTATTGAACGGATAACGGCAGATTTCCGCGGCGGATCGGCCATGAAGAGTGAGGTGCCCTATGATCCGAAAGACGTCTCCCCGAATGACCGAAATCGGCCCCGTGGAGTACCGCGAGGAGGATTACCACGATCTGCGCGGTCTCAAG
>DATGFI010000758.1:0-7242 GCA_035309205.1 Planctomycetota bacterium
GGGGGCGGGGGAATCCGGAAGGCATTTCCCCTCGCTGTCGCGCTCGCAGGGCAGCGCGCGGACGGGCGTCACTTCGAACTGCAGCGTGACGTGGTTGATCTCCCAGCGCTCGTCGAGGACCTTCTCCAGGTCGCGTCCGACCTGCTCGGTCCGGGAGACGGGCAGATCCTCCTTCAGCCGGATATGGGCGGTCAGGGCGTACATCCGCGACGTGATCGTCCAGACGTGGAGGTCGTGCACCTCCAGGACACCCTCGACGCCTCTCATGGCCGCTTCGATGTCTTCGAGCTTCATATGCTTGGGGACCGATTCCAAGAGGATGCGGGAGGAATCCCGCACCAGCGACCAGCACCAGCCCAGGACCAGGAGGCTGATGACGGCGGCGATGAGCGGATCGGCCCGGACCCAGCCGGTCCAGTAGACGAGGCCCGCCGCGGCGACGACTCCGAGGGAGGACACCATGTCGGCCAGCATGTGAAGGAAGGCGCCCCGGATGTTGAGATCGTGCTTCGAGTGGTGGTGGAGGAGGGCGGCGGAGGCGATGTTGGTCAGGAGACCCAGGAGTCCCACGGCGAGCATGGCGCCGACTTCGATCCTGACGGGACTGATCCAGCGTTCCACGGATTCGTAGAGGACGAAGCCGGAAAGGGGAATCAGGGAGATGGCGCTGATCAGGCTGGCCAGGATCTCCAGGCGCCAGTACCTGAAGGTCTTGTCCGGCGGAGCCGGGCGGGAAGCGATCAGGATCGCCGCGTAGGAAAGGGCGATCGTCAGGAAATGGGTCAGCATGTGGAGGGCGTCGTTCATGAGGGCGAGGGAGCCGGACAGATAGCCTCCGATCCCCTCGGCGATCATGACGACGGCGGTGATGACGAGAACCCAGCCCATGCGGCCGCGCTCCCCGGAGCGGACGGCCTGCAGCGCCACGGCGCTCTCGGCGGGCTTGGGGTGGTGGTGCTGCTCGGGCATGTTTCCTATGGTACCACAAGCCGCGGACCAAGTCGCCTCTCGGGCTTGCGGGGGACCGGCGGTCCTGATACGCTGTTCGCGAGAGTCCGCTCTCGGGGTCCCGAATGGATGGAACCTTCGGGGCTCTTCGCCGTCTCTCCTCCTGGATCTGACCCACGAAGGGGGCGGAAGATGAGCGATGCAGGAACCTGGGTGCCGGCTCTGTCGTGTAACCCCATGGCAGGAAGAGACGACCTGACCTCGCTGCCTGACAACGAGCTCATGTCGCGGCTCAAGACGGCCGCGACGGGGGAGCTCATGCTGGGCTTCGAAGTTCTCGTGGGGAGGTACAAGAATTCGATCGTCTCGTTCCTGTTCCGGTTCGTGGGCGATTTTCGAACGGCGGAGGATCTTGCGCAGGAGACGTTCCTGCGGGTGTTCAAGAAGATCCAGGAATACAACAACTCCGCCAAGTTCTCGACGTGGCTGTACACGATCGCGTCGAACCTGGCCAAGGATGAGTTCAAGCGGCGCTCTCGCCACCCGGCCAAGTCGCTGGACTGGAAGGGCGACCAGGATACGACCCGCGGCGTGCCGCAGGTGAAGGCGGATACGACCGAGTCGGTGCCCGACGTGCGGCTGGAGCACGACGAGGTGCGCCAGGCGGTGAACCGGGCGCTGGACCTTCTGGAGGCCCATGACCGGGAGATCCTGGTGCTGAAGGACGTGCAGGGGTTGTCCTACGAGGAGATCGTGCAGATCCTGGAGCTTCCGATGGGAACGGTGAAGTCGAGGATCTCCAGGGCCCGGGTCGCTTTCAAGGACGTCTGGAAGAACATAGGAGCTTAGTCGATGAAAAACGCGTCAGGCTGGTTCTGCTTCGTGCTCCTGCTCGGCGCCCTGGTGGGCTTTTCTGCGGGCCGCTGGGACGTCCAGGCCCAGTCCATCGACAACAAGTCCACGCGCTACCTCGCCGGGACCCTGAGCTACGGTCAGGGCACCGACGCGTTCATGGTTTTCGACACCCAGACCAACAAGCTCCTCGCCTACACGATCGGCGCCAACCGCAAGCTGGAACTCCTGGCGGCCCGAGAGGTGACCTGGGACCTTCGCCTTTCCTCGTGGGGCAAGCAGGAACCCACGGCCCAGGAGGTGAAGGACGCCTTCGACAAGGCGGAGAAGGATCGCGAGAAGCACCTGAAGGAGAAAGCCGACAAGGCGGATACTTCGGACAAGAAATGAACTGCCAGAACACGACGGAATTCTTCTCCGACTACTACGACGGGGGCCTGCAGGCCGCCGAACGCCAGGCGCTGGAAGAGCATCTTCGCAGCTGCACGGACTGCACGACGGAGTACCGCCATTTCACCCAGTCGCTCCAAGCGCTGCACGAGACGGCGCCCCTGGAGACTACGGCGGCCTTCATGGCCAACCTGAAGGCCTCGGCCTCCCAGCAGATCGAGCGCCGCCAGAACTATCCGAAGTCGAAGAGCGAGGCGATGACCATCGTCACGCCGAAGGCGGACTCCCGGCCCCTTTCGAAATCGGATTCGAAGCCGGTGTCGAAGACCGCCCCGCTCGCGAAGCTTCCGTCCACGTGGTGGGTGCCCTGGGCGCTGGCGGCGACGACGCTTGCCGCCTTCGCCTTCGGATTTGCCGTCTCGGGCCGCCACACGGACCCTGAGCAGGAGCAGGAGCTCATGGCGGCGCTCGCGGAGCTGCGGGAGCTCAAGCGGAAGCCCCCGGTCGCCGCCCCGGTCAATGAGGAGAAGATCCTCGAGGCCAACGGCCTGGTCGAAGTCGACGGCCAGTGGATCCCCAGGAAATGGCGCGACGACTTCAGCCGGAATATGGTCGCGCTGTCGGGCCAGATGATGACCCGCGAGCAGGCGGCGAAGATCCTCGCCAAGGAATTTCCGGTCGCCGTGGCCGAGCCGCCCCCGGCCGCGGCCGCCTCCAACGCGCCTCCCGTGCCGTCGAGCGAGGAGATCCTCGACAAGGCGGGCTACACGCGCGTCAACGACGTCGCTGTGCCCAAGGCCTGGGTCGAGAAGTGGTCCGAGGGCTTCGTCCAGGTGGGGGTGGGCGAGTGGAGGAAGGCCTCCGACTTCAAGGAGGAGCTGATCAAGGAGCACAACCTCGTCGAGATCCGCGGAAAGCTGATGACCCGGGAGCAGGCGGAGGCGATCCAGGCGGAACAGTTCGTCAAGCCCCCGGCCAACGCGGTGACGGCGAACGAATTCACGCGGGCGCTGGACGGCCTGCAGATCGGCCCTCCCATGAACTTCCACGGGATCACGGTCTATCCGCTGCTGGCCGCGGCCGCGCCCCCGGAGGCGCCGTTCACGACGATCCACGCGGCCCTGGGGACCGACAAGCTCGAGATCACCGATTCAGTCGGCCTCTTCCAGGTCCAGGTGAAAAACACCCTCGATACGGACGTCCTGCTGATGGCGGGCGACGTCCTCACCGGCGGACGCTCCAGCCGCATCGTGGCGGAGCATACGCTGGTCGCGCGAGGGACGACGGCCAAGGTCCCGGTGCTCTGCGTCGAGCCCGCCGCGTGGCGGACGACGTCGGACCACTTCGCGAAGGAGTCGGGTCACTTCGTCGCGCCGCCCTCGCTTCGACGCTCGCTGATCTGGGAGCAGGGACAGGGCGCGACCTGGTCGATCCTCGCGCGGAAGCTGGGCGGAAAGCCCGGGGGCCTGGTGGACCTCTACCGCAGGCAGTCCGACGCGATCGCGGAGATCCGCGCGTATTTCAGCGCGCTGCCGGACCGCGAGGTGACGGCAGTGGGGCTCGCGGTGGCCGTGAACGATTCCCTGGAGTTCGTCGAACTCTTTCCCGACCACGCGCTCTTCAGCGTGTACTTCGAACGGCTCGTCGCGGGAGCGGCCCTGGATCTCCTGGAGCGCGCCGAAGCCCCGTCCCGCGCGTCGTCCCCCTTCCCCAATTCGATGAAGGGCGTGAAGCAGCTGCTCGAAAGCGCCTTCCTCTGCACCTACGACGCCCGGGAGGACGGCTTCGCGGTAAGGCGCGATGACGCGGCGATGGGCCGCGTTCGGCTGGCCGAAGGCGTGCTTCAGCACGCGGTGCTCTTCGCGGCGGGCCCGCCGGAGTGGGAGCGCAAGGCGGCCTACACGGTGCCCAAGGACAAGGTAAAGAAGGCGATCGACGAGTACGAGGCGCGCTTCAAGTCTCAGGGCCCCGCCCGGAAGTCGGGCGTGCTCCACGAGATGGGGTCGATCAACTCTCCGGAGATCACGCTCGCGCTGGCGCGCCACCTCGCGGAGCCCGACGCTGCCGTCCGCCGCACGGCGGTCGCCGAGCTGGGCCTCACGGGCGACGTCAAGGCGAACGATCCGCTCCTGGGGCTCCTCCCGCGGAGCGTCTCGGAGCCGCCGATCTACGCCGAGACCGTGCGCGCCCTGGTCCGGCTCGGGCACGAAGCCTCGGTGGACGCGTTCCTTCGCCAGCTGGAATCCGGCGATGCGGAGCTCGCGCGGGTCACCATCCAGGGCCTGAACGACCTCCTGCTTCAGGTGAAGAACCGGGACGTGCTGGAGAAGGCGACGGGCCGACTCATCGGGCTCTTCGAGGCCAGCGAGGGCGTCTCCAAAGGGGACACGACCGTGCTCGATCCGGTCGTCAGGAACATGCGTCCGGCGGATGCGCAGACGATCATGGAGGCCCTCCGGACGCTCCTCAAGCAGCTGGTGGGGATCGAGTTCACCACCTCGACGGGCGCACGCAAGTTCTGGAACGACCGGGACGCGCGGCAGCGCTTCCTGCAGGGCCGCGCATCGAAGTAGGCCGCCGCCGTCGCCCGGGCCGCCCGGGCTCAGGGTTTCAGGTTCTTCGTGAACTCGCGCCAGTCCTTGCGGAGCTCCGCTTCCCTCTCCTTAAAGACCGTGTCGAAGGATTCGCGAGGCGTCCGGCCCGCACGAAGCGCCTCGAAGTACTTCTCGATGAGCGTCCGGTATCGGCCCTTGTGGAACTCGTAGAAGAAGTGGATCATCGACCAGGCCTGGGCGTACTTGAGCGGAGAATTCCCGCTGTAGAACTCGCTGGGCGTCTCGTTCATAATTTTTTCGAACGAGAGGTCGGCGCCCACGTCGATTGCCTGCTGCACGTAGGGAAGGCGGCTGCGGAGGGGAAGGGCCTTCCCGGTGAGCCTTCCCTTCTCGATCTCTATCGACCCCAGGTACTCGGCGATCCCCTCGTTGTACCAGTACGGCGGGGTATTGTTCGTGAGTAACGTCATATAGTGGTGCACGGCCTCGTGGTAGAGGACGTGGTTGGTCTCGGCGATGTCCGTGCTCTCGAAGAGGACGAGCTCGTTCAGGCCCGGCCGGAAGACCCCCAGCGTGTTCTCTCCCCGCTCCTCCGACAGGAGCTCGTAGTAGGTGTAGTAGTTCTCCGCCGTCTGGAAGATGGTCACCCGGGGCTTGCCCCGGGCCGCCATGGCCGGCGCGCTCTTGAACGACGAGGAATAGTGTCGATAGGCAGCCTCCAGGTTCTCTCCGTAGCGCTTCGAGGCTTCCAGGCTGATGTCGCTCGTGATCCGGTAATGCTCGGTCTCGTGATCGAAGCGGCAGCCCAGGTCGCGGGGGCCCACCCGCTGGGAGGTGAGGGCGCGGCGGACCGCCACCGCCTGGCTGTCCTGGGGATCGAGCTTGCGCGCGACGTCGAGGTCCTCCAGGAACGCCTGGGTGCCATAGGAGGTGAAGTAGGTGCAGCGGGCGCGGATCACGCGACCCTCGACATAATCGGGCTTGGCTTCGAGCGCGCGGTTGATGGTGGCGAGCGATCCCTCGAAGTCCGCCATGCGGAGGAGGATCTCACTCAGGAGTCCGAGAGCCTCGTAGAAGGCCGGGAAGAGGTCGAGCGCCTTGCCGAGGTCGGCCCGCCCGCCGATCAAGTCGTGGTGTTCGCTCCGGAACAGGGCGCGGACGTAGTAGAGCGATGGGGCGTCCGGATACTTCCCGATCAGGGCGTCCATCTCCGCCTGCCACTTCTCAGGGGAATCCTTCTCGTCGGGATTGGTGAGCGTTTTTCGGAGATCCTCGTACTTGGTGATGTCCTCGAACTTCTTGATGCGGAAGGCGAAGTAGGGGTCGTCCGAGCTGAGCGAGAGGTCCTTCGTCTCGCCCAAGAGGTCCATGGCCTTCTTGCGGTTGCGGAAACGCTCGATCTGCTCCAGGTCGGGATCCAGGGCCCGGCGGAGCATGACTTCGGTGTCGCTGATCCGGCGGTCGAGCTCCGCGATCTCGGCGCGGCCCTGGACGAAGAGCGGCGCTTCGATCTTGAGCTTGCCCTTGGCGACGGAGAAGCCGAAGAGGCCTTTGGGAGGATCGGCTGTCACGACCACCGGTCCGTCCTCGGCGGAGAGTGCTTCGACGCCGTCGATGAGGAGGTGGAAGCGGGGATAGCTGATGGAGAGGCGGAGCTCGACGGTTTTTCCCGGCGACAGCTTGACCTTGTCGGATTTCGCGAGGATCTTCCGGCGCTCGGCCGCGGGTGCTCGCAGGCTGATCCGGACCAGGGCGGCTCCCGCGGGTCCGAGCTCGATCTCGTAACCGCCGGTCTCGGTGGAGAAGACATGCAGCACAAAGGGCCCGTCCGCGCTCAGCTTGATCTCGGCCGATAGGTCCCCCAGGAAGGCGAGCGGACTGTCCGCGTTGCCGCCGGCGGTCGCGCCGAACAGGAATACGCCCGTCCGCTTGGACGACTCCAGGACCGCCGTCTGGCCCGACAGGACGAGGCCTTCGGAGAAATCCTCGAGTTGCTTGGCCTCGCGGAAATCCCAGGACAGGCGGACCCCGTCCCGGCCGACGCGGCGGGCCGATCCGTGGAAGCCGCCCTGGCCCGTCACCAGCCGCTCCAGGGCGTCGCTGAAATCCTGCACCCGCGATTCGTACCCCTGGCCGAGCTTCGCCGCAGCGCTGAACGCCGCCCGGGCTTCCTTCCACAGGCGGCGGGCGACGAAGAAGCGACCCCGGTCAAACTGGTCCTGCGGACGCTGAGGGTCGAAGATCACGTCGGCGGCCCCCGGCAGCGAGGCCGGCTGGACGACGTCCCAGGTGACGCGGACCGCTTTTCCGGCGACATCCAGGTCCGCGCCGTTGAAGTTCCAGGATTTGATCTTCGCGTCCGGGTAGGTTTCGCCGGAACCGAGCGCCAGGGTCACCGTCTTGCCGGCCAGTCGCGCCTTTGCCGCCTGGGCGGCCTCGTCCGCGGCCTTGTGCTCGGCGGCCATCTCGCGGTAGGCCTCCTCGTAACGGGCGCGGG
>DATGFI010000759.1:0-3306 GCA_035309205.1 Planctomycetota bacterium
TGCACCCAATCGGACTTCTACCTTTCCCACGTGGGGCGGATTTATCCTGTAGTCACACCTACTTCGATTGGGCAGATGCTTTAGGGCTAGGCAGGTAGTTCGTAACCTGTTTACCCCACTCAACTTGGAATGGTATAGCTGCGGTGAGGGTGCAAATTGTCACCGTCCGGCCGACCTTTCAATTACCCACCATTCCTCACCCTTATGACCGGCTCGGGCGCGCTGTAATGTAAGGAATAAGGGGATCCAGACGGCGATCCTGTAGGCTGGTGGCCCCCCAGGAGAGAGAGGGGGGGGTCATGAAGTCTTGGATTGCCAATGAACTCCGGGGGTGCGTCTTTCCGGACCAGAGGCTGGGAAAGCGCTTCAAGAAACTGGTCGAGCAACTGTCAGATCGGGTGGGCCAGAGCATTCCGCTGGCCTGTCAAGACTGGGCCAACACCAAGGCCGCCTATCGTTTCTTCGTCAGTGGACGAGTGAGCGAGGCGGTGATTCTCTCTGGCCACTTCCAGGCCACACGCGATCGCTTCAAGGGGACGCCAGGGACGATGCTGGTGCTCCACGACACGACGGAGCTCTCCTACCAGCGAGAGAGCAAAGAAGCCATCGGAGTGACCAAGGTGTCTTTTGGGGGAAAGGGGAAGGACGATCGACCCCGACTCCACACGATCTGCGGCATTCTCCAGCATTCCAGTCTCGTCGTAACGCTGGACGGGCTTCCCCTGGGAATCGCGGCCGCCAAGTTCTGGACGAGGAAGAAATTCAAGGGGACCAATGCCCTCAAGAAGAAGATCAATCCAACCCGGGTCCCCATCGAAGAGAAGGAGAGCGTCCGGTGGATCCAGAATCTCCAGCAGTCCACCGAGCTCCTGGGGGAGCCCGGCCGATGTGTTCACATCGGCGACCGGGAAAGCGACATCTATGAGCTCTTCTGCGCCGCCCAGGAGGCGAATACTCATTTCCTGATCCGGACGTGCGTGGACCGCTTGGCCGGAGACGGAACGATCACGATTTCCAAGGAGATGAAGGAGGTCGAGGTCAAAGGGCTGCACCGAGTCGACGTGGTCGACAAGAAGGGGAACCCCTCCCAGGCCCTCCTCGAACTGCGGTACCGCCGGATTAACGTCTTACCCCCGATCGGGAAGCAGAAGAAGTACCCGCAACTCACCCTTACCGTGCTGTACGCGCGAGAGCGCGCAAAACCCAAGGGACGGGACCGGATCGAGTGGAAGCTGATCACGGACCTGCCTGTGACTTCTCGAAGGGAGGCTATCGAGAAACTGGAGTGGTACGCCCAGCGATGGAAGATCGAGACCTTTCATAAGGTCCTGAAATCCGGATGCAAGGCAGAAGAACTCCGGCTACGCTCCGCCGAGCGGCTCGTCAACGTGCTGGCGGTGTTCCTGATCCTGGCCTGGCGGATCTTCTGGATGAGCATGGTCAAGCGATCCGCTCCGACGTCCTCCGCGACACTGGCCTTCACGAAGGTGGAGACGGAGCTTCTGGATCGTCTGATTCCCGGCGACCGAAAACGACCGCGACGCCGACACATCTCGGATTACGTCACGAAACTGGCGCGGCTCGGGGGCTACCTCGCCCGTAAAGGGGATTCACCACCAGGAAACATGGTCGTCTGGCGAGGTCTGTGTCGACTGACGGACATCGAGCTCGGATTCGCGCTGGGAGCCAAGCTTGTGGGTAATTGAAAGCCGGCCGACCCCGCAACTCCGCGCGAACCCCCTGATCGACTTCAACTAGAGAGCCCAAAGACCCCACTGGGCAGGGACGTCTAAGGAAGTTGGAAAGCAACTCCTCCCCCTCCAATTCCCTCTGTTTGCACGCCTTCAAATTCCTTATCCTCCACGATCATGGGAATGTCGATTGACCACGACGTCTGGAGGCAGCAGAGGCGCTCCGCCGTCTTCGTCGGGCGGTACCAGGACTCGGCAGGAGTCGAGGCGCTCTTCTTCCTCGACCCCGAGGGCGGAGACACCCTGGGCCCCCTGGTTTTGAGCCTCGCCAAGATCGATCCGGCCTGGGAGTGTCCCGCGCCTTCGGTCGGCAAGCCCGGCCCCCTTCAAATGGGAGCACGGTACGCCGTGGAGTACCATTATGTCGGCTCCTCCCTGGATTCAGCGGGAAGAGACATCGGCGTCTTGCGCGCCCCCGGTCTCGTCGCTGCCCGACGAGACGAGAGCTGGCGAGGGACGTTCGTCGCCGCGAGGCCCGATTCGGGCCATACCGACATTCTCTCCGCGCAGAAGCTGTTCGCGCTCGCCAATGACCCGTTGGCGAAGGGCCTGGTGGTCGGGACGCTTCAAGGCGACGAGGCCACGGCGGCTGTGGCGGAGCTTGATCGGCTCGGCTCGGCCGACGAGGTCCGTCGTGCGCTCGAGGGATTCCGCATCTCGGGAAACAAAGCGGAAGCGCGCAGGTTCTTTGAACGCAAGATCAAGTCCACTCCATTGCTCACCATCCCCGACCTGGCCGACTTCAGGTATTCGCTGCCGCTGGCGATCGACGGCCTCAAGGGGCTCGTGGAAGCAGGCGAGTGCGTCCCCTCCGACCACCTCCGCTGCAGTTGGCTGGCGACGCTCGTGGCTCCCGCCCGGTGCTGGGAACAGGGCAAAAAGGGCGAGGCCGAGGCGGCATTCAAGGAGGGGTTTGTGAGGGGGCACATCTCGGGGTTTGCGCTCTTCGATGAGTACCGTAATCAGGAAAGCACCCTTCAGCCGACGAATGCCCCCTTCATGGTCGACGGCGGGTACGAGCTCGAGATCCTCAAGGCGGCGTCACCCTCCTTCTTCAAAGCCTTCCGTTCGGCGATCGAGAAGCGGTATTCCATTCCGCGCTGCGAGTTCGAGTCTTTCTCCGAACATGACGGAAGAACCTGGATCACGGTCGGTTTCGACCGGATCTCCTGCGAATACGAGTGGAAAGCGGGTGAAAAGCCCGCGTTCAGGCCCAAAGCTGCGATCGGGGTGCTCGTCGAGAAGAAATCGGGTGTCGAAAGCGTCATCCACTACCGGATCCGCTGAAGGTGCCCCCCTCGGCCCTAGTGTAAGCGTATCGCGAAGGACACCCCCTGGCCGCCGACCAGCTGTCGCCCTGGCGTCTCCCAGATGCTACTTACAGTTCTGGGCCAGATGAAATCGATTTGGGCTGATACCTTCTGACATTTTCTTAATCCCCTCCTCGATCTCGAGCCATGCGGGAGGAATGATCGCATTGACCAAGCGGCGCACTTTGCCACCCCGGTTGATCCCCTCGACTAGTACAGCGTCCGCGAATTCCCGACCGTAATTC
>DATGFI010000760.1:0-8722 GCA_035309205.1 Planctomycetota bacterium
CTCCGTCCGCTCGACGCGAGTCCCCGTCGGCGCGCGAAGACGGAGCTGGAACTGGCCGGCGTCTACCGCGGGGAAGATGTCGGTGCCCAGCGTGCCACCGACCAAGACCAGGATCAAGGCGGCAGCCCCGAGATACCCGAAGATGAGGAACCACCGGAGGACCAGGATGCGCTCCAGGAAGCGCCCGTAGCCTTCCTGGAATCTTTCGAACAGCGTCTTCCCCTGCGCTCCCCCGTCATGGTCCTTCAACCACCAGACGGAGAGGATCGGGACGAAACTCGAGGAGAGGAGGTAGGATCCCAGCATGGAGAATCCCACCGCGAGCGACAAGGGAACGAAGAGCGCGCGCGAGATCCCGACCATGAAGAAGGACGGCAGAAAGACCGCCAGAATGGAAAGCATCGCGAGAAATCTCGGGACGATCGTCTCTTTCGTCGCTTCGTAGACAGCCCGGGATCTGGGCTCTCCCCGCGACAGGTGGACGTGGATGTTCTCGATCGCGACCGTGGCCTCGTCGACCAGGACGCCGATCGCCAGAGCCAGACCGCCAAGCGTCATGATGTTCAGAGTCTGCCCCGTCAGCCAGAGCCCAACGACTCCTCCCAGGAGCGCGAAGGGGATGGTGAGAACCACGATGAGCGCGCTCCTGAAGTCCCTGAGGAAGAGAAGGACCATGAGGCCGGTGAGGAAGGCGCCCAGCGCCCCCTCCATTCCCAGGCCGCGGAGCGAATTCTTCACGTAGATCGACTGGTCGAACTCGAAGCTGACTTTGATGTCCCCGGACTGGGGCGTCAGCGAATCGAGGAGCGCCTGCATCTTGGGGAGCTCGCTCTTCACGCGGTCGACCACCTCCAAGGTCGAGGCGTCGGCCCTCTTGGTGACGTTGATATAGATCGTCCGTCGGTTGTCGACGAGGGCATAGCTCGTGAGGACATCCGTGCTGTTGAGCACCGTGCCGACGTCTCGGAGATAGACGGTCGGGCCCGATCCCGTACGCAGAGGAAGGGAAGCCAGCTCCTGGATATCGACCACCACAGAGTTGACCGGAGTCATGCGGTTGAGATCACCCACCCGGACGTTGCCCGCGGGCGAGATCACGTTTGCGGCGGAGATCGACCGGACGATCTCCTCGGGCGCCATCTGATACTCGCGGAGCCGGTCCGGATCGACTCGGACGACCACCGTCCGTTGGCTCGCCCCGAAGGGAGGCGGGGCGGAGACGCCGGGGATGCTGGCGAACATCGGCCGGACCCGGTTGAGCGCAAGGTCCTGAACTTCGGAGGTCGGGCGCGTCAGGCTCGAGAGAACCAGCTGACCCACCGGGACGCTGCCGGCATCGAACCGCATGATGAAGGGCGGCACCGTGCCCGGAGGCATGAAGGCCCGGGCCCGTTCGACATAGGACACTGTTTGAGCCAGGGCCTGGCTCATGTCGGTTCCGGGATGGAAGAAGAGCTTGACCAGGCCGGTACTCTGGATCGACTTCGACTCCACGTGGTCGATGCCCGTGATGTACAGGAAGTGGTACTCGTAGTAGTAGACGAGGTACCCTTCCATCTGGGAGGGATCCATTCCGCCGTAGGGCTGGGCGACGTAAATCACCGGGATGTTCAGATCGGGGAAGATGTCGACGGGCATGCGCTTGGCCGCGATCCAGGAACCGAGCGCAACTGCGAGCACGGCGACCAGGACCGTAAACGGGCGTCGAAAGGCGAGGTTGATAAGCCACATACCTGGTCCCTCTTCTTATCGGGGCGTTTGTTCGACGACCTCGAGGAAGGGCGCAATGTCGCCCTGGACTCTTGAGGCCTGCGAAAGCACCCGCCAGATCGCGAGCCTGGCCACCGTGTCGTCGATTTCAGCCCGCGCCAGGAGCTGCCGGGCTTCGGCAACCTCGCTGATCGTCCCCAAGCCGTTCTGATATCGCGTGGTCGACTGCATCTCGGCATCCTGAGCGGCTTTGAGTTGAACCGGCGTCTTCTCCGACACCCCCAGGGCGGCTTCGAGCGCCGATCGCACCTTTGCTTCCTCCAGCTTGAGACCCAGAAGGATCTGGTCGAGTCGCGATCTCTCCGCCTGCTCGTTCCCTCCCTCGATGGCACTCCGGGCTTTCAGCTGAAAGTAGTCCATCAGGGGGAAGGTGACGGTGAGACCGGCTTCCCAATTGGCCCGGTCGGGCAGCAGCCCTTCATCCCCGTCCAAGGTCTTTCCCGTCGAATCGAAGCCGGTTCCTCGGCCGTTGCCCAGGAACTGGAGGAAGAACTTGGGGTAATACGCGGAATCCAGAGCCTTCGCCCTGGCCCGCACCACCTCGACCGAGGCTCTCTGACTTTGACTGAGGGGATGATCGGAGGGGTCGATGGCGGGGACCTCGGTTCGGAAAGGGACCTTGAGAAGCGGGCCCGGATCGATCGCCACGGTTCCTTCCCCGAAACCAAGCGCTTCCCGGAGAGTGGCCCGAGCATTGTCGACAATCTGCTTCACCTGGGTGAGCCGGATCTGGGCCTGCGCGAGCTCTGCGTCGGCACGCGACGCATCCGCGCCCGGCCGGAGCTGCTGACCCGCCAGGACATGGACGGTCTGGGCAAATACGGTCCACCGCTCGACATTGGACTGGGCGGTCCGGAACGTTTCCTGGGATGCGAGCAACGCCAGGAAAGCCTCGGCAGCGTTCGTGGCCGCCTCAAGACGGGTGACCTCGACCTGGGCATGGGCTTGTTTCGTAGCCGCGCGCGTGATGTCCACCGATGCCGATCGATAGCCGAAGTCGAACGGTTCGATCGAGAACAGCGCCCCTCCTGCGCTTCCCCAGGTACTGTTCCAGGAGGTCGTGGCGGCAACGGGGCCGGAAAGACCTGGAATGACGGAGTTGGGCAGGATCGTGCCCGAGTAATTATTCCTCGTCGCCCGGATCTCCTGCCAGAGGAGGTCGATGCGCGGCAGATAGGCGGTGTTGGCCAGATCGATCCCCGCGCTGGCGGCATCCGCCCGGGCCCTGGCCGCGCGGATCGAGGGATAGTTCGAGAGGGCGATCTCCACCGCCGTCTGCAAGGTGACCGGCCCCTCGGGAACCTGCTGCACGCGTGGCGTCGCGAGGGGATAGGGATGGGCCAGATAGAGGTCCACCACACTCGGGGTCTCGGGTCCCTTGAGCCAGGCGCAGCCCGAGGCCCCGGCGACGATCACGAGAAGCCCGAGGAAGCGCAATGTTCCCTTCATCCCCGTCAATCCCATGGCGATCGCACCTCCACTGGGCCCCCGGGACCGAGATCGTCAATTCCCTGGGTCGTCCTCGGATCCGTGCGCATCCTCGAACCCCCCTCCAGCCGCAAAGATCCCGGTCCCGTCGACTCTTGAATTCTCGAGGATTGCAGACTGGGCCCGATTGCTGAATCTTGACCGCGGCCGGCATCGTATTATGTTATATAGAACACCGATAGCGGAAATAAATAGTGAAAAAACAAGATTATCAGGATCTCTACTCGGGCCTGATCCGTCTCCACATCCTCCACCACGCCGTGAGAGAATCCATCTTCGGGTTGGGACTCATCGAAGAGCTCGGTCGCCACGGGTATACACTCTCGGCAGGGACGATGTATCCGATCCTTCACGGCCTTGAAAAGAAAGGCTACCTGAAATCGCGCGAGAAACGGACCGGGTCGCACCTGCGCCGTTTCTACCGCGCGACGCCGGAGGGTCGGAAGGCTCTGACAGCCGCCAAGGAGAAGGTGCGGGAGCTGTTCGGTGAACTCTTCGAGGACGATTAGGAGAGACAAGCGAGGGGCACGGCCGTCGAGTCCTGAAGGGCGTCCTCCGAGCCCGGCGCAAGTCCGTGAGGGGATCCGGCTCGCCGATCTCCTGGGCGTCCGTGGGTCGCGAGCGGACGGCGGAGGCCGAGGCCGCGCCGGGAGATCGCCACAGACCTGGTCCCTACGGACCCCGGGCAGAATTCCGGACGGCTTGCTAACCCAGCTTCCTCAGCGCTGAGCCGCTCAGGAGCAGCTTCAGCATCCCCCGCGCCCGAGCGGAGGAAACTTCCAGCTCCACGACCGCCAGCCCCGCCTTCTTGAGTTCAATCGCTCCCGCCGACGCTCCGCAGACCGCCAGCAACACCGCCGACGACAGCAGCGGCTCGTGGCCCACCAGGAGCGGCGCTACCCCATTCAGATCCCGGAGCCCGTCCAGGAGCCGGCGCGCCGATCCGCTGGGACTGAGGCCGTCCAGCACCGACGGGGCCGGCAGCTGCAGGACGTCCGACAGGATTTTTGCAGTCTCCAGCGCCCGCGGAAGCGGACTCGTGTAGATCGCGTCGAAGCCCAGATCCAGCGCCCTCAACCCCTTCGCCGCCTGCGCCGTCTTCTTGCGCCCTTCCGCCGTCAGGGGACGGTCAGCCTCCGCGACGCCCTCGGTCCCCCGCGCGACCGCCGGACCGTGCCTGAAAAAGCCGACGTTCATCGGACCTCCCCGACGATCAGCTCGCGCAGGTCCGTCAGCTCGGTGGCCGCGCGGACGAAGCGATCGGACAGCGACTTGGATTCCGCCTGGATCCGGGACAGGAAGCCGGTCAGCGGGAGCGACACTTTGCCCCGCCGGATGGCCTTCGAGGCCAGCTTTTCGATGATGCACCGGTCCTGCCAGGCGCCGGCCAGCTCCTGAATCTTGAGAAGCGCCTTTACGACGCGCTGGAAGTCCTCCGGCTTGTAAGCCCACTCCAGAGTTTCATGCGCGTATCGAAGCCGGCGGACTTCACGCCGGATCGCGTGCGCCTCCTCCGCCGTGGGCGCCCAGGCGCGGCCGGTGATGAGGCTCATGACCCGCGCGAAGTGCGGAGCCAGATCCGACGGCGACGGGGCATCCAGCACCGGCTTCTGACGGACCTCGCGTACGACGGTCTTCATCCCCTCCCGGATGCGAACAATCTTCCGTTTGGTGAGCCAGTCCTGCATCTCCCCTCGGGCCTGCTTCCGGTAGTTCCGGAGGTGGCGCGACAGCTCCTTGCGGGCCGCCTGGTCTTCCGGAACCCCTTTCTTGAGCAGCTCGACGGCAATATCGAGATTCCGGACGCGCCCCAGCCGCTTCAGAATTCGGGGGAGCCGGTCGCGGACGCCGGCCCAGGCGGCCACCGGCGCAGCCCAAAGCTCCCCGGCCGCCAGGAGACGGCGGGCGGCGACCCGGGCGTCGTGGATTGCATCGGCATTGGACGGTTTTCGGCGGACCTTGTGAAGTTCCCGGTCCAGCCAGTTGGCGAGCTTCTCCAGGGTCGCGTTGCGGCTGGCCCGAAGGTTCCGTCGAGGCTTCATGTCCCCACCGGCGCGGAATCCTTTCGGACCTCGAAGCTGAGCTCGCGATCGAAGACCTTCCGGAAGAGATCCGCGCGCCGCTCCGCCGCATAGAGCTCGAGGCTGAGATCGCTGTCGGAAAGCAGGCTGAGGGTGACGACCGAGCCGTTGAGGACCACGTCCATCGCCTTCACCAGGCCGGCGTGGCTTCGGTCGAGCCCGTCGGCCACCCGGAGCAGAGCGGCGAGGGAGGACACGCGGCGCCGCGCCTCGCGGGAAAGCCGGGCGTATTCCTCGTGGCGTTCCTTGGGAGTCTTGCCGCGATGGTAGCGGGCCGTGAGGCCGATCACCTGGATCTCCTCTCGGCTGAATCCCTCGAGCGGCCCCTCACGGATCAGATAGTAGGCGTGCTTGTGGTGTTTCTCGGAGCCGATCCAATAGCCCGCGTCATGGAGCAGGGCGGCATACTCCAGCAACTCGCGGTCACGCGGTTCGAGACCGTGGACCGGCAGCAGGGCGTCGAAGAGGAGGAGCGACAGCCGCGCCACCTGGCGGGCGTGCCGGTCCAGCGCACCCACGCGCCGGGCCATGAATTCCACGCTGCGCCGCCGCGGATCGGCGATTTCCTCGACTCTGGGCTCCAGCCGCGGCGCGTTCCGCATCGCGTAGTCCGCCACCACCCCCTCCCGCAGCGCCCGTTCGCAGGGGAAGAGCTCCTTCAGGCCCGCCTCCTCCATGAAGACGCGGACCACCACCGATCCGGGGCCGATCGTGTCCGCCCGTTTTTCGCCAACGGGCTCCAGCTCCGCCAGTTCCTTGGGGGAGGAGGCCATCAGGCGATCCGAGAGATCCTTGAGCTCCGAAAGACGGATCGGATGGCCGTCGTCCCGCACGCCCAAAAGCTCCGCCAGGGCGAGGATCGAGCCGCTGGTGCCGACGGCGGCATCCACTCCGGCCTTGCCGACTTCGCGCGCGGTCGGTCCGATCTCCTCTCGGACGTGGCGCTCGAGGGCCTGGAGGGTCTTCGAGCGCCGGCTTTGGAACTGGACGGCCAGGCGAAGCACGCCGAGCTTGAGGCTCTTGACCCTCGATACCTTCGAGCCCTCGCCCACCACGATCTCCGCGCTGCCGCCTCCGATGTCGAGGACCGCGATCTTCTTCAGCGCCGGCGAGAGGCCGTCGCGCACGCCCGCGTAGATGAGCCGACCCTCCTCCTCGCCCGAAAGGACGCGGACCGCCAGCCTCGCTTCCTTATCGGCGCGGAGCACGAACTCCGCTCGGTTCCGGGCGTCCCGCACCGCCGAGGTCGCCACCGCCAGGACGACTTCCACGCCGTGGGCCTCGGAGACGGCGCGATACCGCTTCAGCACCTCCATCGCGCGGTCCATCACCTCCGGAGAGATCCCGCCTTTGGTAAACGTGGATTCGCCCAAGCGGAGCATCTCCCGTTCGCGGTCGAGGATTTCCCGGGATCCGGGCCCGTGGAGCCTCGAGACCACCAGATGCACGCTGTTGGCGCCGATATCGATCGCGGCGATCTTCATGAGGGGCTTGCCCGCCGATTCTAATTCAAAACCGGCAGCGGAGCCTAGGGAAAGGGCATTATCGGGCGGAGAAGGTTCTGCAAAGGGATTGTTAACGGACCTTGCCTTGCAGCCTTGACGTCGACCGGCCGCGCACCCGGATGACGGCTTCCCAGCCGCCCTCCCGCGAGGGATAGGCCGCCAGGCTGCGCACCGCCATTCCCGCCGTCCGCCGGGCCAGGTGCTCCATCAGGTCGGCTCCTTCGGGGACGGTCAGCACGACGCGCACGCCGCGTTCGACGATCCCCATGATCCGCGTAAAGGCGACGAAGATGTCGGACTCCGTGATGATCCCGACCACCGCCTCGCCGTCGAGCACCGGAAGGCCGGAGACTACGTGGTCGAGCATCACGCGTGCCGCGCGTTCCAGAGGATCGTCGGGAGCGACCGTCCGAACCTTGCGGGTCATGAGGTCGCCCAGCAGCGTGGACGCCCGCCGGATCGAATGCTCCTGGAGCCCGAGCACTGCCTGGAGATCGCCCAGCGTGAGGATGCCGGTCAGGCGGCCGCCTTCCGTAATCGGAAGGCGACGGATCTTCTTCGCCTGCATCAGCTCCAGCGCATCGATCGCCCGCGTGTCGGTCGTCATCGTGACCACCGGGCTGGACATGAAGCCGCGGACGTACATGAAGGCCTCCTGGCTCTTGCCGGAGGCAGTAGACCCGATCGCTGTTAAGACGGAGTGAGGGTCCGAAGAACCGCGTGCGAAGGCCGGGGGACGATCAGGTTTTCGCGATCTCCGCCACCTCGACCCTCCGCCGGGCGTGGGCCACGACCGTCCCCAGCGTGCCGATGAGGAGCACGGCGAAGACCGTGCCCCAATGCACGGCGCGTTCGGTCCAGGTCAGCGGGGACGCCGCCTGCAGTCCCGGCGCCGCGTAGGCGGCCAGGGACAGGATGAGCCCCGAGAAGTAAGACGCCGGAAGGCCCAGGAGCCACTTCTTGAACCACCAGACTCCGGCGGCGTTGAAGCGGGCGAGGCCGAAGTGGGGATTGCAGACGAACCAGAGGAAGTCCCAGAAGACCGCCAGCAGGAAGAAGAGGGACAGCGTTTCGCCCTCGCGCTCCAGCGACCAGCCTTGCGACATCAGGGGAAGGTGGATGAACAGAAGGATGAACGTGAGCAGGTACACGTGGTACCCGGTGATCGGCTTCCCTGCCCAGCGGACGACCCCCGGGGAATCCCAGCGCCACGTCGGAAGTTTCTCGGCCCATCCGTGCGCCCCCTCGATCTGGATCTCGAGCTGCGCCAGCACGTAGGCGATCGCGAAAAAGTAGATTCCCATGGCCACGGTCATGTCGGTCTCCCTACCGAAAAGCACATCATTATATCGCTTGAACGGGTCCCGGTCTTCAGCAAACCTTCATCGCTTCTCCATACGTCCCTTACATGCATGCCCTATGCTTCTCGCGGCGCTCCGGAGAGAGAGGGGGGAACGACGATGGACGAGAAACGGAAGTACCGCACCGTCTGGATTTCGGACCTCCACCTGGGGTCCAAGGCGTGCCAGGTGGAGGCCCTGCTGCGTTTCCTGTCCTGGGTGCGCTGCGAGCATCTGTTCCTGGTCGGCGACATCATCGACCTGTGGAGCATGAGGCGAAAATGGTTCTGGCCCCAGTCCCATAACGACGTCATCCGCAAGATCCTCAAGCGCGCCAGCAAGGGAACCCGGGTCACCTACATCCCCGGCAATCACGACGAGAACTTCCGCGGCTACCTGGGCCTCACCTTCGGCGGCGTCGAGATCAAGCGCGAGGCGTACCACGTCACCGCCGACGGCAAGCGCGTCCTCATGATCCACGGCGACGAGTTCGACACGGTCGTCGCCAACCACCACATCATCACCTGGTTTAGATCGG
>DATGFI010000761.1:0-3720 GCA_035309205.1 Planctomycetota bacterium
CCCCTCGAGTGCCTCCTCTTCATGCGGAACATCCGGTCGCTCAGTTACTTCGAGCAGATGAAGGGCCGAGGGTGCCGGGTGATGGACCCGGACGCGCTCCAGAGCGTCACTCCCGACGCGAAACACAAGACGGGCTTCGTCATCGTGGACGCAGTAGGAGTCTGCGAGGAGGAGAAGAGCGCTACGAAGCCCCTCGACCGGAATCCGAAGGTGCCGCTGGACAAGATCCTGATCCTTGTCGCAGCCGGCGCCGCGGACCCCGACTTCGTCTCGACGCTGGCCGCCCGGCTAGCCCGCCTGGACCGTCAGCTTGAAGGCGATCAAAGGGCAGCTGTGGAGCGCGCCGCCGGCGGGGAGAAGCTGCCGTCCCTTGCTTCCAAGCTCCTGGCCAGCATCGACCCGGACCAGGTGGCCCGCGAGGCCGTCGCGAAGTTCAAGCTCCCGGTGGGCCAGGAGCCGACCGAGGTGCAGCTCGCCCAGGTCGAGCAGGAACGGATGCGCCAAGCCCTCCGGCCGTTCCATGATCCGAAGCTCCGGGACGCTATCCTCGGGGCGAAGCAGAGCCTCGAGCAGGTAATTGACGAGCAAACCCGGGACGTCCTTCTCAAAGCCGCCTTCGACGCGAATGCCCTCGCCAAGGCCAAATCGATGCTTACCAGCTTTAGGGAGTTCATCGAGAAGAACAAGGACGAAATCGAGGCGCTGAAGGTCCTCTATAGCCGCCCGTACCGGGCGGGGCTCCGGTTCCGGCAGGTGAAGGAGCTGGCTCAGGCGATTCAGCGGCCTCCATATCAGCTCCACCCAGAGCTCCTCTGGCAGGCGTACAAGGCGGTCGAGCCGGAGAAGGTGAACGGCCAGGGCGGAAAGGCACTCGTCGACGTAATCGCGCTCGTCCGACACGCGATCGACCCTGCGACTGCGCTCGCACCTGTCGCGATCACCGTCGAGGAACGGTACCAGAAATGGCTAACCGACCAGGCTGCCACAGGAGCGAAGTTCACACCGGAACAGCGTCGCTGGCTTGAAGCCATCAAGGACCACATAGCCTCAAGCCTGGCGATTGAACCTGAGGATCTCGACGATGTGCCCTTCAATCAGATGGGTGGGCCCGGCCGTGCACACGAGCTTTTCGGCGACCGACTACAGAACATTCTCGAGGATCTCAACGCGAGGCTCGTGGCATGAGTAGCTCCTTCTCCTTGCCGGTAGGATGGGCGCAGATTCCCTTGGAAGAGGTTGTCGACATTCGAGACGATCTTCGTGAGCCCATCAATGCCAGTAAGCGGGAACAAAGACAGGGGCCGTATCCCTACTATGGAGCAACAGGTCAAGTCGGCTGGATCGACGATTATCTAATCGATGGAGAGTACGTGCTCTTAGGCGAGGATGGAGCACCCTTCTTTGACGCATCAAAAGCCAAGGCTTACATCGTCAGAGGCAAAGGGTGGGTGAATAACCACGCTCATGTCCTCATTGGACTAGGAGGTGTTCTCTCCAATCGCTACTTGCTACACGCATTGAATAGAGTCGACTATAGAGGATTCGCCAACGGGACAACGCGCCTGAAGTTGACCCAAGCGGCGATGCGTAAGATACCTCTTCTCCTAGCACCTCCCGGAGAGCAGGAGCGCATCGTCGCCAAGACTGAGGAAATCTTCTCCGATCTTGACGCCGGCGTGGCCGCTTTAGAGCGCGCGAAGGCCAACCTCATCCGTTACCGCGCCGCCGTCCTCAGGGCCGCCGTCGAGGGAAAGCTGACCGCCGAGTGGCGAATGAAACACCCCGACGTTGAGCCCGCCTCGAAGCTCCTTGAGCACATCCTTGCAGAAAGGCGAAGGAAGTGGGAACAAGCGGAGGATTCTAGATACGCTGCTACCGGGAAGGCGCCGCCAAAGAATTGGCGCGAGAGGTACGAGGAGCCAATCCCCCCGGATGTTTGCGACCTTCCAGAGCTGCCAAAAGGCTGGTGTTGGACAACTCTAGATTCCCTGATGCTAAGCTTGGGGAGTGGGACCGCCACAACAGCGACCAGCGCTCCGACTTCAAGGAAAGTTCTCCGATCTAGCGCGGTCCGTCAGGGGAATGTCGATCTCGAAGACTATCGCTTTCTCCCAGAAGACGCCGCCCAGAACAGCGATCCATACCTCCAAGCGGGAGACATCCTGATCACGCGACTGAGCGGCTCTCTTGAGTACGTGGGAAACTGTGCCATTGTCCCAGACATTGGAGATTCACATATCGAGTTTCCGGATAGGATTTTCCGCGGCCGTTCCAGTTCCGCCATATCCAAGGAGTATCTTCAGCACTGCTTTTGTGATTCGGGGCTTCGTCGACCGCTGGAAAGGAAAGCAAAGTCTACCGCTGGACATCAAAGGATCTCCCTCTCTGATCTACGCTCATTCTGTCTTCCCTTGCCCCCCAGACCAGAGCAGCTTGAAATAGCCAACGAGGTAGGCCAATATCTCGCCGTTGCGGACCGCGTAAAGGCATACCTGGAACAGGGACGGAGGAGATCCACTTCACTTCGTCAGGCTATTCTAAAGCACGCCTTCGATGGGAAACTCGTCCCGCAGGACCCAAATGACGAGCCCGTAAGTCGCCTTATCGAGCGAATCAAGGCCGAGCGCGTAAATACTGAGCCTAAGAAAGTCCGCACTCCAGGACGCCGGAGCACGGCAAAGGATACCCCATGACGAACGACTCCCAGCACATCGTCGCCAAGGCGTGGAACTTCGCCCACGTTCTCCGAGACGACGGCCTTTCCTACATGGCTTACACGGAGCAGATTACGCTCCTCCTCTTCCTCAAAATGGCCGACGAGCTGACGAAACCGCCGTACAACAAGCCGGCTTTCGTGCCCGCCAAGTACGGCTGGCCTAGTCTCCTCAAGCTCGATGGCGACGAACTCGAAGTACACTACCGACGGTGCCTGGACGAACTGGCCAAGCAGAGCGGGATGCTGGGCGAGATTTTCAAGAAAGCGCGGCCCGATATCCAGAATCCGGCAACGCTCAAACGCCTCATCGTCGACCTAATCGAACCCGAGAAGTGGTCCTCAATGGAAGCCGACGTGAAGGGTGACATCTACGAGGGCTTGCTCGCAAAGAGTGCTGAGGAATCCCCGAAGGGCGCTGGCCAGTACTTCACGCCGCGCGAGCTCATCAAAGGAATCGTCGACTGCGTCCAACCGCGGCCCGAAGACACCGTCTGCGACCCGGCCTGCGGGACGGGAGGATTCCTCCTCGGGGCCTACGCTCGTGTTATCAAGGACCACGGGAAGAGCCTCGACAAGGATGAGAAGCGGCATCTCAGGACGAAGTTCGCGAAAGGCTGGGAGCTCGTGCCGAACACCGCGCGGCTCTGCATCATGAATCTCTACCTCCATGGCATCGACGCCGACCCGTGTCCCATTAAGTCGGGCCTCGATTCCCTGGCGAGCGATCCCGGCGAGCGGTTCAGCGTCGTCATTACGAATCCACCCTTCGGCAAGAAAAGCACGATCGCGGTCGTGACCGAGGAGGGCGAACTCGAGAAGGAAGATACAGTTTACGAACGACAGGACTTCTGGACGGCGACAAAGAACAAACAGCTTAACTTCGTCCAGCACGTCAAGACGCTGCTCAAGGTGAACGGCCGCTGCGCCATCGTCGTCCCGGACAACGTCCTCTTCGAGGGCGGGGCGGGCGAGACCGTGCGGCGGAACCTCCTCAAGCAGTGCGA
>DATGFI010000762.1:0-2569 GCA_035309205.1 Planctomycetota bacterium
GGTCCAGGGCCTCTTGGAATCGTGCCCTCCGAACGTACTCTTCGCACCGCCGCAGCTCTCGCTGGGCAGGTGAAAGCCCCGCGGGGCGGAGGCCCACGGCCAGGGCGATTGCGAGGAGCCCCGCGCCCGCCGTCAAGATCAGGATCCGCCGGCGCGTCCATTTCCCCGCCCCCCGAAGGGCGTCGCGAGAGGCCTTGTCCTTCGCTTCCATCCACAGGGTGAGTTCCGTGGCGAGCGTGCGCGCGGTGGCGGTCCGATCGGAGACCTTGGCGGCGATCGCCCTTTGGCAGATCTGCTCGATTCCGGCATCGACGCTCGAGAAAGATCGGAAGCGGGCGGCGCGCCCGGGAGGCGGGGGGCTTTCTCCCGAGCGAAGCTTCAGCAAGATCTCGTCTGGGTGGGCGCCTTTCCACGGGGGCTTTCCCGACAGCACTTCGTAGAGCATGGCGCCCAGCGCGTAGACGTCGCATCGTCCATCGAGGTCCCGGCTCCCCTGCGCCTGCTCGGGACTCATGTAGTCGGGGGTTCCGCAGACAAGGCCCGGACGATCTTCCGATCCGGGCGCCACGGTCCTCGCCAATCCGAAGTCGACCACGTACGGCCTTTCCCCGGCATCGACCAGAATGTTCCCGGGCTTGAGGTCCCGATGGAGGACGCCGTGGTCGTGCGCATGTTGGATGGCGAGGGCGATATCCCGGAGTATCCGAACTTGTTTGCGAAGGGGGATCCCGCCTTTCCGGCGCCATTCTGAGAAAGTGGCTCCCTCAATCCGTTCCATGGCGATGTAATGCCGTCCCGCCTGCTCGCCGGTCTCATAGACGGCGACGATATGGGCATGCCGGGGAAGGTTCGCCACGAGCTTCGCTTCCCGGAGGAAGCGATTCACTTCGGAGGCAGTGGATCCGGCTCCCGGCTCGAGATCGTGTCGGAGGATCTTGAGGGCGACTTTGCGGCCCAGCTCAGGATCCAGCGCCTCGTAGACCGTCCCCATCGCGCCCTGTCCGAGGGGGCGGATCACCCGGTATCGACCGATGCTGGACACCTCTTCCAAAGGGTCGGAAGGAGGGGAGGAGGGGTCGGCCGCCTGCGGTTCAATGTCCGGTTCAAGGAGCGCCTCGAGCGGTCCACCGCAGGCAGGACATTGGTCCAGGGAGTCCGCCGGGAGTTCGGAGATCCTCTGCTCCTGGTCACAGGCGGTACAGCACAGATGCACCTTCGCCTGGAGTTCCAGAGCCTGGTCAATCAGGGCCCTTGAAGCGTAACTCTTCTCCACCAGAAGGTCGCCCAGGAGAGGCACCTCCGCGCCCGCCTCGAGGGCCTGGGCCTGAAGGGCGAGGCATTCCTCGACTTGGGAGACTTCGATCAGGAGGGCATCGACCAGAATGCGTCCCAGGAGGACATCCTCGCGCCGGCGCCGCTGTTCGGAAAGGAGCCGTGCCTCCTGCTCCTCAAGGAGAGCCAGGATGACGGTGTCGGTCATGAACTTCTTTTCCGCCAGGATTACGCCCAGGCGGCGCGGCCTTTTGCGTCCTCGTCGGACCCCGCGGGCTTGCTCTTCCAGCGCCTCTTGGAGCTGCGCCGCAGTCAGGTGACCCTTGCGAACGGCCATCTGGCCCAGGCGAAGGTCGAGGCGGGGTTCAAGACCCGTGGTACCGAGCGACATGGCTTCCTATTGATATCATAGGAAATGCAAATGTGCATTTCGGCTGCATTTTCCAGGCTCCTTCCAAGAGAGGACGCGGGGAGCCGCAATTTGGGGTAAACTACCTCTTGGTCGGGGAAAGCAGGGATCCGCTCTTCAATGAATGCATATTGGAATCCAAGGTGATGGGGAAAGAGGCCCTGGTAACAGATCAAGACCTCCTCTTCGGAAAGATCGCCGTCCGCCTGAAATTCTGCACGGCAGGAGAAGTCGAGAAGGGCTTCGCCCTCCAAGCCCAAAGCCCGGACCGATTGCCGCTGGGCCAGATCCTGGTCGGCGAAGGCTTGATCACCCCCGAGCAGCACTCCGAGATTCTCACGATTCAACGACGGAACACCAGCGACATCGAGCCGGTTCAAGAGGCGAGCAAGGAATCGATCTTCCTGGGAAAGCTTGCCGTGCGCGAGCGCCTTATGACGGAACAGAACGTCAATTCCTGTCTCCGGATCCAAGCGCTCGAGGCGGAGAGGAGATCCCTGGGCACCATCATGGTGGAGCAGGGGTACTTGTCCCCGAAACAGCTGAACGTCCTCCTCGCCCTCCAGCAGAAGAAGATCATGAGTTGCCCGAAGTGCCGCCTCTCGTTCACCGTTCTGACGATCTCCGGGGGGAAGAACGTCCCCTGTCCGCGCTGCCGAGGCACGCTCGAAGACGGAAAGCCCACGGCTTCCTTGAGAACCGATGCGATGCTCAATACCGGGGTCGTGCGCATGATCCGGCAAGCGGATCCGCAGCCGCCCCCGGAGATTCGCCGTCGAACGGGTTCTTCGGTCAGAATGGTGAAGATGATCTGTCCGATTTGCTCCAAGCCTTTCCAGGAGCCGGTGGACACGAAGGGCCAAGTCGACTGCCCTAACTGCTACTCCA
>DATGFI010000763.1:0-3293 GCA_035309205.1 Planctomycetota bacterium
GCTCTGCATCATTGCCCACAACGAATTCACGACCGACCTGCCGGAGTGGTCGCGCCTCAAGCCGAAGGACTACTGGGACGCCCGGGCCCGGGGCATGGGCGGCTCGCTCACGGACCCCTATTGCTCATGCGGCGAGGAAAACCTGCTCAGCTATCCCGGTGATCCCTACGCGGCGGAGAGCATCCTCATCCACGAGTTCGCCCACAATATCCACCTGCGCGGCATGGTGAACGTGGACGCGACCTTCGACGACCGGGTAAAGGCCGCTTACGACGCCGCGATGAAGGCCGGCCTATGGAAGGGTAAGTACGCGTCGGTGAACCACCACGAGTACTTCGCCGTGGGCGTGGCGTCCTGGTTCGGCCACGACCGCAAGAACGATCACGACCACAACCACGTCCACACGCGGGCCCTTCTGCTCGAATACGACCCTGGCCTTGCTGCGCTCTGCCGCGAGGTCTTCGGCGACAGCGAGCTGAAATACACGAAGCCGGCCACCCGCCTTTGCGACCACCTTGCCGGCTACGACCCGTCCGCCGCTCCCCGCTTCTCCTGGCCCGGGCGCCTGGATCAGGCCCGCGGAGAGATTCGCAAGGCCGCGGAGGAGCGGAGCCGCGCGGGGGAGGGCGCCCTGCCTTCCCCGGAAAAGAAATGACGACTCGGCCGGCCCAGGGGACCTGGATGCCGGGGTTCATCGCGAAGCGACGCCCGTCCCCGCCCCCTTCGGCCGACGAGCCACCCAGACGCAATTCATCAATCCAATGGCGCAATTGCGACACGCCCGGAAGCGTCGTAGTGGCATGATGAACACGCTGATCGTCGTCCTGGCTCTCGCGGCCCAGGAATCGGTCCAGGTCTTCGTCCTGGCCGGGCAGTCGAACATGGAGGGGAAAGCCCCCAACACCCTGCTCGACTTCCAGGCGACGGATCCAAAGACCCGGGACCTCTTCACCCACCTGCGCAAGGACGACCAGTGGATCGTGCGGGAGGACGTCTTCATCAAGTTCCTCGAGCGCAAGGGCCCGCTGACGATCGGCTACGGCTCACCCGGCCGCACGGGGGTCGAGCTGGAATTCGGAACCGCGATGGGCGACCACTTCAAGGAACCCGTCGTGCTGGTTAAGGCCGCCTGGGGCGGGCACTCCCTTTACAAGCTCTTCCGTTCGCCTTCCGCCGGGCTTCCCGCGGATGAGGTGCTGCAAAAGGAGCTCAAGCAGGCCCAGGACCGCGTCGCGAAGAGCAACGAAAAGAACAAGAAGAACGATCGCCTACCTACCCTGGAGGACGTCAAGAAGGACTATGGCTCCTCGTACCGCAAGATGATGGGGGAAGTGAAGACGGTGATGGACAGCTGCGACACGTTCTTCCCCGCCTTGAAAGGGAAAAGGCCGCAGCTAGCGGGATTCGTGTGGTTCCAGGGATGGAACGACCAGTACGGCGCGGAGAACGAGTACGCCTCGAACATGAAGCATTTTATCGACGACGTGCGCAAGGACCTCGGCGCGCCCAAGCTGCCGTTCGTGATCGCCGCCATGGGCCAGAACGGATCGAAGCCGGCGACTGGCGCGATGCTGACGATCCGGGAGGCCCAACTTTCGATGAACGACGTCCCGGAGTTCAAGGGCAACGTCAAGGCGTTCCGCACCGACCTCTTGGTCGACAAGGCCGCGCAGGAACTCTACCCCAGCTGGCAGAAGAACCCGGACCTGTGGAAGCAGGTCGGCGGCGACCAGGGCTACCACTACCTCGGCAGCGCCATCTGGTTCAATCGAATTGGCAAGGCGATGGGTGAGGCGATGCTGGAGCTCCTCAGGGAGTCCAAGTGAGCGGAGCCTTGAGATCCACGAGGCCCTGGCGGCAGTAGGGTTGGGCGAACGGCCGGGATGACGGCTGGACGCGGTCGGCGTACAAAACCACGCGCCCATCCTGGGACCGCGCCTCAGGAAACCTCGACGACGCACTTCCCGAGCACGTCCATGCGCGGCCGGATGCCCAGCCCGGACGCAGTCCCGGCGCTCATGAAGCCGTTCTCGCGGCGTGGCGCGCCCTCGGCCGTGCTGACCGTAACGTAGCTGTTGAAGTCGGTGCTCGTGAACCGGAATGCCTCGGGCGTGCTGTGCGCCAGGTGGGCGATGGCGGCGGTCGCGACGTCCCCGCCCCAGCTGTCCTCCAGCGTCATCGCGATCCCCATGCTCACGCAGAGGTCGCGGGCCTGTTTGATCTTCGTGAGGCCGCCGAGCTTGCTGATCTTGAGGTTCACCACGTCCATGGCGAGGTCCGCCTTCGCGCGCAGGAGCACGTCAAGGCTGTCGATGTTCTCGTCGAGCACGAACGGATGGGCCGTTTGCCGTCGCACGGCGAGGCATTCCTCATACGTGAGGCAGGGCTGCTCGATATAGACATCCACGTCCCGCACGGCGCGCGCTACCCGGACCGCCTCGTGCTGGACCCAGCCCGTGTTCGCGTCGGCCACGAGCCTGTCTCCGGGCCGAAGCTTCGCCGAGACGGCGCGGATGCGCGCGACGTCCGTATCAGGGTCGCCGCCGACCTTGAGCTGGAACCGCGTGTAGCCCTCGGCGCGGTATCCTGCCACCTTCGCGGCCATCTCCTCCGGCGATTCCTGGGAGATTGCGCGGTAGAGGCGGATGCGCTCGCCGAAGCGACCTCCCAGGAGCGCGCAGACCGGCAGTCCCGTCGCCTTGCCGAGGAGGTCCCAGCACGCAATGTCGATGCCGGACTTCACGTGGGGATGGCCTTTGAGCGCCGCGTCCATGCGGTGGTTGAGCTTCGACAGTTCCCGCGGATCGGCGCCGATGAGATGCGGCCCCAGCTCCCGCAGCCCGGAGCGCACCCCCTCCGCGTAGGCCGGAAGGTAGAATGGCCCGAGCGGGCACACTTCCCCGTAGCCGGTCAGGCCCGTTTCCGTCTCAACGCCGACGATCGTGCTGTCAAAGACCGTGACGGACTTCCCGCCGGACCATTTGTAGGTGGTCTCGTGCAGGGGGAGCTCCACGCGCCAAGCCAAGATACGTTTGATCTTCATCCCTTCACCATGGACAGAAGCTTTCCGAGCACCTCTTCGCCGTGGGAACGGATGCCGTTATGCTCGTACTCGTTCGTCAGCCAGACCTTCAGGCCGCGGATTTTCGCGGCGGTCTCCTCGGAAAACGTCCGGTCCACATACATGTCGTCGGCGTAGATGACGGCCGCGGCCGGCACTTCGTTCCGTCCCAGGCGGTCCACGTCGTGCATCCGGGGCCAGCGGTCATAGGCGGCGAGGAATTCCGCCTCCT
>DATGFI010000764.1:0-5169 GCA_035309205.1 Planctomycetota bacterium
CGGACTGCACCGCTGGTCCGTCCTCGCGCTCCTGCTCTGTTCGGCGGCCGCTGGTCCGGAGAACCCCCTGGCGCCGCTGGGCCCCATCGGGCACTGGAAGGGCGATGATCCCAATCTTCCGCCTCCACCCGCCCCCCCGCCGGCCCCCGCGGGGGCCCCGGCGCCCGATGCCTCCAAGCCGCCGGCTCCTCTTCCCCCGGCCCCTCCGCCGCGACCAGCCCAGGCGACCGATGCATCGGGCAATGGCCGCAACGGGACCTATAGTGGCGGGGCCAGCACCTCAACCCAGGTTCCCGCGACCAAGTTCGCCAACCCCGGCTCCTTCGCGTTTGACGGGGTCTCCGGGATGGTCACCATTCCGGATGCTCCGGGGCTCCGGGTCACGGGAGACTTCACGGTCGCCTTCTGGAAGCGCAAGACGGCCGTCAACGGGGACTGGGTCCGTCTGGTGGGAAAGGGCGACGGAGGCCAGCGGACCTTCGGCATCTGGGAGTTCCCGGGAACCGAGAACCGCCTCAAGTTCCAGATCTACAACAACGTCGGCGGATCGATCCTGGAACTCGACAGCAGCGTCTCCATCCCGCTCAATACCTGGGCGCACATTACCGCCGTCGTCTCGATCAACTCCGCCGCGATCTACGTCGATGGGAAGCCTGCCGGAACCGGGATCCGCAATGGCGAGCCGGCAAGCGGTGCCCATCCGCTGACGCTCGGCCATGCCGGCTATCACGGATTCTTCGCCGGTCAACTGGACGACGTGCGCCTCTACAACCGCGCCCTCTCGATGAGCGAGATCGTCTATCTTTCGGGGGGGAACGGAGCCCCGGCCGAGCCGACGGCGCTGGTCGCGAAGGCCGTCGATCCCGGCCGGGTGGAGTTGGCCTGGGAACCCAGCGGAACCCCCGCTCCGGCCGGCACCTCCACGATCTACCTGGTCAAGCGCTCGAAGACCGCCGGTGGAGGCCACTCGCCCCTGGCCACCGCCCTTCCGGCGACCCTCTTCACCGACGCCCAGGCCGACGCCGGCGCGACCTATTACTACGTCGTGACCGCGATCAATACCGGCGGCGAGAGCGGCCCATCCAACGAAATCAAGGTGACGGTCCCCAAGTAATCCCGCCGACGGGCACGCCGCCGCCGTATCATAGGCTGAACCAGCGGAGGAATCACCGATGGCCAGGAGCCCGCATCATTCCCTCGAAGGGTCCGAAAAGGGTCCTGCCCACCCGATGGGCCGGCGCGGCTTTCTCCGCGCCGCCGGCGCCGGTGCCGCCGCCCTCGCGATCTCGCGCTACGGCATGGCCCGGGTGCAGGAGGCCAAGGCGGTCGACCGGACTGCGGAGGATCTCATCCGGGAGCTTTACACGGGCCTCAGTGCCCAGCAGAAGAGCGCCGTCATCCTGCCATTGGACGCCGCCGAACGACTTGGCTTCCACAACAAGGCCCTTGGCCGGAAGATCGGGGAGGTGTACACCCAATCCCAGCAGGACCTGCTTGGCCGAATCCTCCGCGCGCTGTCTTCCGGGGAGGAGGGCTGGCGACAGATCAGCCGCGACGGAACCTGGGACGCGTCGAAGGCCTTCGAGAATTGCGGCGCGAATCTCTTCGGCGACCTCGAGGGAAGGTTCACTTGGATGTTCTCGGGCCACCATCTGACCCTTCGCTGCGACGGGAATAGGGAGGTGGGACCGGCCTTCGGCGGCCCGCTTTACTACGGCCACAGCCCCAACGGGTACAGCGAGCGCAATGTCTTCAGCTATCAGACCAAGAGCGCCCTGGCGGTCTTCGAGTCCCTGGATCACGATCAGCGAGAGCAGGCGGTCGCGTTCGAAGATCCTTCGGAGGGCCTGGAGTCGGTCAAATTCCGCTGCACCTGCGACTCCACCCCCGGCATCCCCTACCCCCAGTTGAGCAAGGAGTCCCGGGGACTGGTCCAGAAACTGATGCGAGACCTGCTCGGCCCCTTCCGGAAGTCGGACGCGGAGCAGGCGCTGGAGGTTGTGAGGAAAACCGGCGGCCTCGAGGCGATGCACCTCATGTTCTTCAGGGATAAGGAGGCCAAGACGTCCCAGCCCTGGTCATTCTGGCGGCTGGAGGGTCCGGGTTTCATCTGGAATTTCCGGGTCCTTCCCCACGTGCACACCTACGTGAACATCTCGGCGCAGGTCTAGGCTGCGGCGGCCACGGGCGCTCCGGGTCCGCGGCTCTTCTCTTGCCGGAGTCTCGGCTGAAAGTCCGGCCCCGGCTCGGCATCGATGCGGCCCGGTGCCGGGGATCTCCCTGCCGGGCCGGAGGTCGATTCGGTCTCGCCCCGGACGGCGGTCCGACGGGAGCGCGGAGCATGCATGAAAATAAGTCCGCCATCGAGAGGACCTTCGGCCGTCGGGTTGCTCAAGGGCTGTTCAGTTCCCTGTTCGTGGTATAGAATCTTGCGGGATGTCCGACACCAAAAAGAGAAGGTCCGAATCCACCCGCTTCACGCAGATCCAGCAGCCGGAGACTCCTGCCCTTCGGGGGATCGCGGAGAATCTGTACACGTTGCAGCAGGACCTGGAGATCGCTCGCAAGATCCAGAGCCGCCTGCTCCCGCCGAAGCCGCAGCTGACCGGCTACGACTTCGAGACCTTCTATCAGCCCGCGGGCGAGGTCGGCGGTGACTTCTACGACTTCATTCCGATGGACGGGGGAAAGCTGGGCCTGGTGGTCGCCGACGCATCCGGGAAGGGATTGGCGGGCGCCCTGCTCATGGTCGAAGCCCGGGCGACCATCCGCACGATGGCATCGATGACCTCGTCGCCTCGCGAGATCATGGCGGGCGTCAATCGAGTTCTCATCAAGGATCTGGAGAAGGGCCGGTTCGTCACGGCGTTCTTCGCGCTGCTGGATCCCAGGCGGAATCAGATGACGGTTTCCAATGCGGGCCACACCCCCATGCTGCTCTGCCGGGAGGTCGGCAAGTCGATCGTCTCGATTGCTCCCAAAGGCCTGATCCTGGGGGTCGTCCCCGACGCCAAATTCCTCGAAGGCATCACCGAAGAGATCGTCCCGCTCTATCCCGGCGATCGCTTCCTGATTTATTCCGACGGCGTCTCGGAGCTGATGAATCCGGTGAGCGAAGAATTCGGAATGGAGCGTCTGGAGACCTGGATGCGCGTCAATGCCCATCTGTGGTCCGAGGACGCGGTGCGGACCCTGACGGAAGCGCTTGAGGTGCACCGGGCCGGCCAGGTGCAGTCCGACGACATCACAATCCTCACCGGCCGCGTCGATACCTGACGGGAAGGGAAGCCCGGCTCGGTCGTCCGGCACTATTTCCGGTCAAGCTGGCGCTTGAGAACGTCGATCTCCAGCTTCAGCTTCTCCATCTCCAGCCTGGCGCGCTCCTCCGCCCCTTCCGCCGCGCCCGGCGCGAAGTTGAAATTGCCGGACCTCTGGCTGATCTCGGCCAGAACGCCGTCCCTCGTCGTCTTGAACTGGACGTTCATCCCGTACATCCCCGAAACCAGGGCCCAGCCTTCGGGCGTCTTCTCCAGACGCGTTGCGCCTGCCATCATCATGGCCGCCCCGTTTGGGCTCGCGCCGGCCGATTGCAGCTCCATGTACGCGACGGCAAAATCGAGGGCGGAATCCTCGTCGGCGATCGTGACCTTCGACTTCTGGATCAGGGTGTTGATCGCGTTGGCCGAATAGATCCCCTTCACCACGAGCCGGTGGAAGCCGTCCTCGAATTTCCGAATCGCGAGGAGGCTGCGCGGAGCGGGCATTCCCATCATCGCCGCCGCACCTCCGGCGGCCGCGACGCCGGTAACCTCGTAGAAGCGCGTGTCCGGCAGCCAGCGCGACAATCCCTTGATCTTCGACTGCTCCACGGAAGCGCCTTCGTCGAGGGTCTCCTTGACGTACTTTCGAAGCTTCTCGAGCCCGACCCACTCGATCTTCTCGATGGCCTGCGTGGCGAGCCCTTTGACTTCCAGATCACTGCTCGTGGAGGCCCTGCGGAGGGCGTCGAGGGCGGGCCGCCCGATCTTCGCCAGATCTTCCACGGCCCTGCTGCGTTCGTCCTTGTTCCCGTCGCTGAAGACCTGGATCAACTTCTGGATGCGCTCGTCATCCTGGGAGGGCGTCGGAAAGGCGAGGAGCAGGGCGAAGGCGGAGGCGATCATGCATGGCTCCTTGATCAAGAACCTGGATCCTATCCGAAGCGCTTCGAATTCTCCTCAGGATCCTCGTCCGCCCCCTCGCTTGGAATTCCGATTTTCCTCCCGATTCGGACTCCAGGATCCCCGGGTTAAGGACGGAAGGAGCGGGTCGTGCGCCGGATCGCGCGTTCACGAAGTCTTTTCCAAGCCTTCGCTCCCCGTTTTCGGGCTTCACATTAGAGTGACACCAGGAGAGAAGAGGGGGAATCATGCGCATCATGCTGCCTGCCCTGACGGCGCTGGTCGTCACCGGATGCGCCGGCGCCTTTCGTGGACCCGACACCTGCACGGAAATCCATTTCGACGCAACGTACGTTCTGGCCCGCTGGGCGGGCTGGACTCCGAAGGAGGCGCTGACCATCGCTGCGGCGAACGCCTGGACCGATCAGCATGCCGACACCACCTCCGTCGCGACCGAGCGCCGGATCGTGGCGGGAATCGTCAATCCGGCCACGCTGCCCTGGGTCCTCTGTCGCGGCACGGTGGACCTGATGGCCGAGGGAGCGGAGCCCGCACGGGCCTACGGGCGACGGATAGCGGAGGTGACCGCCTGGGCCGTCCCCTCGACGGGGCATCGCCTGCACTTCCCCGCCGTCGGCCTCCAGTCGCCGGTCCTCCCGGCCTTTTATCTCAACCCCGTCAGCGGGGAAATCGAATACGGCAGCGCCCTGGCCCGGCGAGTCCTGGAACGGGCGTTCCTGGACCTGCAGTCCCATGACGAGGATGTGGAGGGAACTCTCGCCCTCCTGGGCATCGGCCTGCACACGCTTCAGGATTCGATCAAGCACAGCGGCTACAGCGCCGCACAGGGGCACATCGGCTCCTACCCGGATCCGGACTCCGCCTGCTGCAACATCGGCGCGACGATGCTGAGCATGGAAGTCACGCTGAACTCGCTCCGCTACGCGCGGCGGCTGGTCGCCGGAGCCTCAGCTCAGGCCCCACCCGGATGGAGGGACCTGGTCCGCCA
>DATGFI010000765.1:0-5014 GCA_035309205.1 Planctomycetota bacterium
CTTCGGTTCCGGTGAGGCCCTTCAGGATCTCCCAGCGATGGTCATCCTCGATCCCGAGCGTGACCTGGACCTTCTTGGCCTTGCCTTCCGCATCGACGAAGACGAACGCCCGGTCCTGCTGGAGCGTGACGGCCTCCGCGGGGAGGACGAGCGCCGCCGGATGCGGATCGACCGCGAGCGCGACGCGGGCAAACATGCCCGGATAGATCACCATAGCCGGGTTCTCGACGTCGATTTCGATGCGCATCGTCCGCATCGTGGTATCGAGCGACCCGGCCGTGCGGGACACCGCCGCCGGGAACGCCTTCCCCGGCAGGGCATCGAACTGGGCGTCCGCCTTCGTCCCCACCTGGGCGGCGCGGACTTCCGCTTCGGGGACGTCCACCAGCACACGGACCTTCGAGATATCCACCATCGAGACGATCTTGCCCTGCTGGATGAAGGCGCCCGGGTCCACGAAGCGCTCGGTGATGAGACCGTTGAACGGAGCGCGGATCTCGGTGTACGCCTGAAGGGTTTCCAGCTTCTTGAGCGTCGCCTGTGACATGTCGCGCTTGGCCCGAGCCATGTCGAGATCCTGATCGGTCACGGCGGTCTTCTCGACCTTCCGGATGGCTTCCAGTCGCTGGTAGGTCGAATCATCCAGGGCATGGGAGGCGCGGGCATGCTCGATCTCGGCGATCATTTCCGGAATCTCGAGGGTGGCGATCAATTCTCCGGCCTTCACCCGGTCGCCGCGGTCTTTCGTGATCTCCTTGAGGAAGCCCGTCACCTTGGCGTAGAGCGTGACTTCTAGATCGGCGCGGACGCTGCCTGGAAGCACGACTTTCCGGATCAGATCCTGCCGCGTCGGATGGATGATCTGGACCTCCACCGGACCTTTTCCCGGCTCCGCCGTCGTCCGGGTCTCTCCGTGAGCCCCGTCGCAGCTGGCCAGCAGTCCCAGGAGGCCTGCTGCCAGAAGGCTTCCCAGGAGGGGTCCCTTCCAGGATCCCCGCGAGGCGCTCGATTCGTTCAGATTCATGGTCGTTCCCCGAGTTTTACTAAATTGAATAACGCTCCAAAGGAGCCGATCAAAGGTCCGCCTTGGATGTCCGCGGACGGGGGGAGAGCGAGGTTCCTGCCCGCTACGCGAACGCGGATCCAGCCGCCGCCGGAGGAGGGAGGGGACTCTGTGAGACCGTGTCGCTGGCTCTCAGATAGGCGGGCTTGGTCGCTTCGATCCCGGCGAAGCCGGAACTCCAATTCTTGGCGGGGAGCGACGGGACGGACGCTCCCGTCCGCCAGACCGGCTCCGCCGGAGTCGCGTCCTTGGCGAACGCCAGCCACTTGAGCTGGATCATGCAGGCGATGGAGGTCCGCTCCTGCTGCCGCGTCGGCTTGGGCTTGCGGTCGACCGCGCGGGTCCCGGGGGGGCGAGCCGAGGTTTGGCCAAGTGCATGGGTGGACGAAAGAACGAGGGTTGCAATGCAATTGACAGCCGTTCGGCTGCTCAAGACGAGGAGCGCCGTCGCAAAGGAAACACACAGGGCGTTCTTCATCCACCGCAGTCGGAGATCCCAGAGCCGCATATCGACCATTCTAGCCTGCTGACCGATTCGTTTTCAAGCCAAGCTGAGCCTGGAGAGCCGGCGCGCAGGTCCCCCGGGGGGTCGTCCTCTCTCTCCAGCACCGGCCCGGGGACTTCCCCGTCCCCCTTAATAGTCGCAGGATTTGGTGCATCTTTCAGGCAAAGCATCCGACGAGCAAAACTCATGCCTTTCGACGCTCGCTCCAGCTCCGCTCGATGATTCCAACGTCGAATCCGAATTTGAGAAATGCCGGAGCTTTCCTGGCGACTGCAGCCGCAAGAGGAGCACTCCCAGGCCTGAAGAGGCCTGAAGGAGGCGCCTCCAGGGCGAGCCATCTCCAAGGTCTGCGGACCATATTCCACGGGGGGTTCCGATGCGCATCGCTTCAAGACCCGGCACCGGTCGGTGGATGAGTCTCCTCGTCACCGCCCTGCTCCTTCCCGCCTGCGGCACTACGGGAAGCCCCGGAGGCTCCAACCCCAACGGCATCCTCTGGAACAGCCAGGCGACACCGGGCGGCGGGGCTCCAGGGGCGCCGACCCCCGGCTGGATCGACCCGAACCTGGGCGTCTCAGGTCCCATCGGCATCCAGAACATCATCGTGAGCACCGATGACGCCACCTACGACAGCTTCGATCCCAATGGACAGGGACTGAGCGGAATCGGCCCCGTGCAAACAACCTCCATCCAGTACATCGCAGGTCTCTTCCATCCCCTCTCGACGGACACGGGATCGATTTCGGTCACCAGCCGCGAGGACACGCTCCAGGGTGAAATCAACGGCTACCGCCAGCAGAAGCTGGGAGGAATCGGCGCCGGCGGGGGCAACTTTAACGGCGGGATCATCATTGGAAATACGACGGGCGTCATCCTGGCCGGGCACTTCGAGGCCACGAAATCCGCGCGCGCCCACTGCAAGCATTACGCCCTCTTCCACGGCGGCTTTCCTCCGGGCGAGAACGCCGAAGGGGACGACCTCCAGGTCACGGTCGCCGGCACGCCCGCCTTTACGCCGGGCACGCCCCAGCTGGAACCGCTCATCTCCCCTCCCGTGGCCGAGATGGGCCGCCTGGGCAAGCTCGATGTGACGGCGCAGCCTCCGGTGGTGACGGGGGGCGACCCGACCATCATCGCCGGCGGCAGCATCGTCTACTCCGGCGGCGCCTTTGACGAGGCGGATCCGGTCTTCGCCCGGCTCGTCCTCGATGTGCCGAACGTCATCACGGATCCGGGCTGGACGAACTTCGCCGTCGGTCACTGGCGGGGCGGTCCCAATGTGTTCTACTGGAACATCATCTTCCTGAGCAATCCGAATCCGGCGAACTGAGGACCGGCGGCAGGATTGAGGGGCCGCGGAGAGCTGCCGGGACCGGAGGCTCGCTTTCGATCTCGACTCGGCCTCGACGTGCGCGAAACGAATGCGCGGGTGCCGTCATCGGGCATCCTCAGGGGGGGGGGTCCGCTCTCCCCTGCCGGCGAGGCGGCCTAGGAGCTCCGCCTCCGCCGCTCTTCGTTGCCGCGCAACTCGGGGTCGGGGAATGCGACGGGATCCGTGGGCGTGTAAGGGATGCTGAGCCCCAGCATGCGGGAAACCGCCTGGACGACCGAGAGGCCGCTCAGCGGTTCGCGGAGCAGGTCGTCGCCGCCCCTTCCGCGGACGAGGTCGTACATCCGCGCGTCCGCCTGGCCCGAGGTCATGATGACGCGCGTCTCCGGCGACGCTTGCCGCAGCCGCCCGAGGAGTTCGGTGCCTCCGAGTTCGGGCATGTCCCAATGGCAGAGGACCGCGCCCGGTCTGCTCCGGGCGACGTAGTCCAGCGCGTGGGCCGCGTTCGAAGACGCGGCCACGTCGAAGCCCGCCGCGGCCAGCACTTCGTAGAGCGACAGGAGAACATCCGAATGGGGATGCACGAGATAGACCAGGCCGCCCGATTCACCCATGCTGCCTCCCTAGCGGGAATCTCGCGGCGTCCCTAGGACGTTCCGGGCGGCGGAGCTCATGGCCCGCCGGACTCTTTCCGGGCCGGCGCCCGCGATCTCCCCTTGAAAAGATCCTTGAAAAGGGCGATCGCCAGATCATCGGTTCGGGGATCGGGCCGACGGGGTCGGATCCGGGACCGGTCCGGCGGCCGCTGGTCCTGGTCCTTTCGTGCGGATTTCGCCATGGGCTTCTCGTGCGCCTTCTTCCCTCGAGCGTTGGAGCCGCTGACCGCCCCGGGATCGCGCTCTCCCGCTTTGGAAGTCAATGCGGGCCTTCCCCCTTACAGTCTCCGATCGCGGACGGACCTTTTGAGAAAAAAAGAGCGGCAGACGACTTCTGCGGCCGATCCCCAGGGCGGATCATCGGGAAGCCGGCAGCTTGGCAAGCCAATCTTTTTCGTGCTCCCATAGGAGCCTGGCGAACTCTCGATAGCCCTGGGCCAGAGGATGGCAGATATCGGCGTAGCTCTCAGACGTCAGGACGGGCGGCTGATAGTAGTCCGCTCCCCGGGAGCGGAGGCGACTCGCGACTTCCCCCGTAAACCGGCGGTAAGATCTCCGGCCGGCCGCCGTCAGCATGTGCTCGTTGATCGGCCCCACGATGACCAGCACCCGGTTCCCGCGGCTTTCCAGCCGATCGAGGATCCGTTCGAAGGCCTGCCACTGACGGTCCTGCACCGGATCCGGCCAGCAGCCGTCGATCGAGCGGTTTCCCGGTCCCCAATTCCAGGGCCGCAGCCGGGGGGCATAATCATCCTCGGGCGGCGGAAGCGGCGAGCGAAGCACGCCCAGCGGACTTTCATAGGGGTGGCTGAGGCTCCAGGCCAGGAAGTCGAGCTGCGAGTCCAGCGTCCCCTCGATCCACGAACTCCAGGGACGCATCCTCGAGATCCGGGTCCAGGACGCCTCCAGCACCCGGGCTGCCGCGGCCAGGCGGGGCGCGGCGAGGCGTGGCACGAGGTTGGGGCGATTCCGCAGCGCTTCCTCTCCGGGATCGGAAGGCTCGCCCTGCAGCATCAGCCAGAACGGGTTGAACTGGAGGAAGACGAGCTTCCGGTGGATCGCCGGCGCGTGGTACTCGAGAAGCCCTTCCAGGGCGATCGGATGCATGGCGTCCAGGCCCGCATTGGCCACCCGCTCCGACCCGATTTCCTCGTTCAGATAGTGCGAAAGGGTCCGGTCCCGGGGAGCGCACTGTCCCCAGATCACGGAGTCTCCCAGAAGGAGCGCCGGATATTGACGGCTGGCGAGCGTCGTGAACTGCTGGTACAGCCGGTAGCGGTGGCTCAGGGAATAGGGCATCCGGTAATCGGGTTCGAGGAAAACGGCCTTGTTCCGAATCCCCAGCGCCGGAACCAGGGCGAGCAGTCCCATGGTCGCGGTCAGGACCGCGAGCCATTCCCGCCCGGAGAGTCGCAGAACGTCGCGCTCCCCTTCCGGCATCCGGCCCTGCGGCTGGTCCA
>DATGFI010000766.1:0-5655 GCA_035309205.1 Planctomycetota bacterium
CAAACAGCGAGTCGGCACGTCCGGCCTGGTCGGCCGTTACGGCGGGGAGGAGTTCATCGTCATGCTCCCCGGCCTGGCGGCTCCGGCGGCCCGGGAGATTGCTGACGACGCGCGCCGGCAGATCGAGGAATTCGCCTTCAACGCTCCGGAGCAGCCCGTCCGCTCCACGATCTCGATCGGCGTCGCCGCGCGGCTGCCGGACGAGAAGGCCGGCGCCATGATCAAGCGTGCCGACGCCGCCCTCTACGAGGCCAAGCACTCCGGCCGTAATAAAGTCGAGATGGCTCCCGACCCCCAGTAGCGGGGCGCAGAAGCCGGATTCCCCACGCCCCAGATTGAAGGAACTGAAGTCCCTCGCCCGGTGTTAGTCATCCAGGAACTCTTACGAAGGAGCATCCATGAATCCTCGATTCCTGCTGGCGGCTTTGTTTCTCGTCTCGACCTCCCTCTACGCCGACGACAAGCCTCCCATTCCCGAGAAGCCGATCGCCGAGAAGAAGGAACTCCTCTTCTCCGACGATTTCGAGAAGCCCGAGATCGCCAAGGAATGGCATAAAGTCGTCCCCACCTTCACCTTTGAGAACGGCGTGCTCAAGGGGACCCAAACTCGCGACCAGAACATTCCTGCGGCCGACGGAAAGCCCGCCGTGACGCCCCATGCCGCCGTGCACGGCTTGGAGATCCCGACAAAGGACAGCGTTGTCGAGGTCCGCATCAAGTTCGAAGGTGCCACGATGATCGACGTGGAATTTGACGATCGGAAATACACCGGTTGCCACTACGGCCACATCTGCCGCGCCCAGGTCCGACTCAACGGCGTGACCATCGTCGACGAAAAGGAAGGCAGCATGCGGAACGACATCTACGAGATGAAGAAAGATCCCACGAAGAAGGCCGAGGTCGCCAAACTGCTGGTCGGCCGCAGCGCCACCTACCCCGTCAAGCTGGAGCCGAGCACCTGGTACACCCTGGTGGTGGAGACCGTCGGCGACGAGATGCGTGCGAGCATCGACGGCAAGCCCGTGGGCTACCTCAAGTCTTCTGGGATCGCCCACGCGACCAAATCGAAGATCGAGCTGGGCGTCGCGGGCAAGGACGGGCTCTTCGACGACATCAAGGTCTGGAACGCGGAACCCGCAAAACCTTAATCCCCGTCGGGTTGCGGGAGGATCGCGGAGCCGGCGCCGCCGCGTCTGGCCCAGAATCGGACGCGGAACGAGCCGGCGGACGAAGGAAAACCGCGGGGAGACTGAGGCCTTCGTCACGCCATCGGCGATGCGGTTCCGAACCGGCCCGGAAGCCCCTGAGAATCGGCGCCCCGGACCGCCGGTCTCACGATGGATCGTCGACGTCGACTAACTCGGATTCGCCGCCAACGGGGGTCCGGGCGGGAGTTCGGGAGCCTCGGGAGGGGGAGGAGGGGGCTGCGCGGCCGCGGCTGCCGCCTGAGCGATTCGGACTTTGTCCGTGATTTCCTTGTAGACTTCCCGCGCGCGTCCTTTTCGTACCCGGAACCTCATGCGCGCCAGAGTTCTCCTCCCGAAGACCGTAATGAAGTCCGTCTTCAGGATCAGGTGGGCGACGAAGGTCAGGAGGAATGGCGAGGCGGCGACGAGGGTGGAGACGGCCCCCGCCCACTCCTTATGCACGACGAGGACCACGCCGATCGCCCCGAAAATCCCGCCGCCCAGACCCATCAGAATCGAGAACCCCATGCTGACGGCTCGATGATAGGTCACCGCCAGAACGTCGTCGAAGTAAACCCTGGTGCGCTCGATCTCCGCGAACGTCAATTCGTCGATCTCGAGTGAATCGGCGAGCAGATAGACGCGGATGATCCCCGCCAAGTTCTGATCCCGTCCGAGATACTTCCGCGGAGCCGCCATTACTTCCCCCTCGCGGCGAAGGCGCCAAAGATCAGCGCGATCACCGAGAATATCGCCAGGAGCTCGAAGATGTTGAGGATCAGGAGGGCGTAGAGACGGGCCACCCCATCCTGCTCCCCCCTCACTTTCTTGTCCTTGATCCCTCGAATGCTGAAGAAAATGCCGAGTGAAACCGTGACGGGAGACACGAACCAGACGAACGGGCTCGCCAGAAAACAGGCGGCGGCCAGGCCGCTGTAATTCTTGAGCCGCATCGCCCCGCCGGGGATCGATCCCTCCGTCGAGAGGCGATCGAAGCACGGAGGACAATAGACGTTCCCATCGGCGTCGATCTTGCAGAGCGAACACATGAACTGGCCGCAGCGCGCACAGGAAGCAACTGCCTGGTTGCGCACATGCCGGGCGCAGGGAGCGGCGTCCTTGGGTCCTACGCCCGCCAGCTGAGGGACGGCGACCGCCGGCTGGACCGGATCGAAGCGCACGGCTTCGTAAAAGCCGTGGCAATTGCCGCACGACTGAGTTCCGGTCTTGAGGTCTTCATGGCGTTTGAAGGTCCTGCAGCGGGGACACTGGGTCCCGCTGTAACCGACGCGCCACTTCCCCAGCTTCGAGCGCGCAGCCAAGCTAGCTCACCTTGATGACCCGCGTTTTGGCCGCGAGGTCATGGATCGTGCACCGGTCCTTGCGGAACATGGCGGGAACATAGTCGACCAGCCAGCAGAACCCCAGGAGGCTCCGGATGAACGGCCTCAACCACGCCTGGCCCGGCGAGACGGGGCTTCCCTCCGCCGTGACCACCCTCAGGCCCAGCGCCATTTTTCCGGGAGTGGCGCTCTTCATCTGGAGGAACAGGCCCTCATAGGCCAGCATGATTCCAAAGATGACGATCTGGAGGATGACCTGGGCTCCGGCGCCGACCGCCTGGCCCGCGGGTCCGGGTCCCTGGACCTTGACGGTGAAGAACCCGAAGGCAATCAGCAGCGGCACCCAGACCACCGCCTGGATCAGGCCGTCGATGAACATCGCGGCGAAGCGCCGCCCCACCGTCGCCAGGGGCAACTCTGTCCCGCTGACGCCGGACTGCATGTCTTTGACCGCTTCGGCCTTGCAGACCGCGCAGAACCGATTGCCCTTCAGCTCGACGAGGCAGTCGGGGCAGTAGGTCTTTCCGCAGCGGGAGCACGGGTTCAGGTTATCGAGGACCATCGGGTGCAGTGCACAAGGCATGGTTCGGCTCCCTCCTAGTCTTGACGGGCCATCCTCAGGCCCGATCAGTGTATAGCACGGCCAGAAGCCCGCGCACGAGGTTTTCGCCACTCAAATTCGGATCGTCCACCTCCAGCGTGCGGCGATAGTGCCCGCCCACCTCTTCCATCAGATCAAATCGCGCCCGCGTTTCGAGATAATCGGCCCTGAGGCACAAGGCCAGCAGAAACTCGCGCTCCTCCAGGCCGACCTGCCGTCGGAGGCGGCGGAGCACCCGGGGATTCTGCAGGCTGTTGAAGCGCCGGGCCCCGGAGATCGCGGCCGTCGGGTCCCCTGCGGATCGCTCTTCGATGACGAGGGTGTCGGCAGCGATGTCCCCCAGCCGTCGAGAGCGCCGGTCCAAGAGGCTGATCAGCGCCCCCGCGCCGTAGAACGCCGGGGCGGCGTCGACGACCCGGACCACGTTCCGGACGAAGGACTGCTGGAACGTCACGGGCAGTCCTCGGGAGTCGACGACCCTCAGCCCGCACAGGCGTTTACCCGGCGAGCGCCCCTGATGCCTCACTTCGAAGAAGACATGGTAGCCCCAGGAGAGAACGAACACGAGCACGATGCGGAAGCCCGACAGGAGGCCCAGCATCGTGCTGAGCATGCTCGAGACCGCCAGGATGACACCCGCGTCCACCAGGAGGGCAAAGAAACGCGCGCCCAGGCCGGCCGGAAACAGTCGGATGGGCACATGCTCCGGAGTCAGGACGACCGCCTCGCGCTCTTCGAGGGCTTTCACGACTCCTCCTCCACGATCCCGCCCCGGCGGATGAACAGGTAGCTGATCAGACCGATGAACAGCGCCGCGGCGACCCCGATCTTGAGCCCGTAGGGGATGGACTTCTGCGTGAACTGCGAGAACGACCCTTCGACCAGGCCCGCCAGGACGAGGATCGCGGCGGTCCCCAGCAGCATGCGGCGCAGGTCCGGGAACGCCTTCCGCAGCGATGAGGCCACCGACAAGTTTCCGGGAAGGAGCAGGGCTCTCCCCGCGAGGATTCCGGCGGCTCCGCTGAACACGATGGCCGGCAGTTCCAGAGCCCCGTGGGGACCCACCCACGCGACAAAGAAGGTCGTGACGCCGTCCATGACGTACTGCGCGGCGACCGCCCCCAGGATGATCCCGTTATAGAAGAGGATCCCGTATCCGCCGAGAATCGTGAACGCGCCGAGGCTGAAGCAAAGAAACGAGACTTCGATGTTGTGCGACATCAGGAAGGCACTGAACAGCGACGCCGCCTCAACGGAGTTGATGCGCTCCTCGCTCTTCTCGAGCTGGCTGACCCGTTCTCGGGCGCTCTCGGTGTCGAAACTCTGCGGGATGAGATCGTGGGACAGCGCCGGATTCGAGAGCACGGCCGCGAATCCGAAGAGAGCCCCCAGGAGCATCGCCGCGGCCGCGGTGCCGACCAGCGTCCGCTGCCTGCGGAAGGTCGAGGGAATCTCGAAGAGGAACAGCCGACGGAGAGCCTCCCGGAGGGTGAGGCGCCGCGTATCGCGGTAGACGAACCGGTAACCGCGGCCCGCGAGCTTGTTGAGCCGGTCCAGCAGGAGAGGCTGGGCGGTGATCGACCTCGCATGGTTGAGGTCCGAGCAGGTCTGCCGATAGAGCCGGACCAGCTCCTGAAGCGTCTTGGGGTCGAGCAGGTGCTCGCCGCCGGCGTCGGTGCCGTCGAGGAGGCGCTCGAACCGGTCCCAGCGAGGCCGGCGCTCCCGGATGAACGAGTCCAGGTCCATCAGATCAGCTGCCTTCTCTTGATTTCCAGATACGCGTTGACCGAGTCCACGCCTGCGTCTTCGGGGCCCGTGTCAATCACCCAGGCCCCGCGCCGACGCAGCTCGTCCATCATCCTCCGGCGCTCGATCCAGATATCGCGGGCCACCAGAGTGCGGCTCAACTCCTCGCGACCCGCCGGCAAGGCCTCCGCCGCGGCTCGGAGCGCCGGGTCCGACAGCACGACAATCAGGGGAAGGTGGGTGGGCAGGAGCATGCCGGTGGCGCGAACCAGGGCCTGCTGATCTCCCGATTCGGGCAGTGTGGTCACGATCAGAATGAGCGCCCGGCGCCGAAGTCGACGCCGGACGTGGGCGCCGAGCGCCAGGTAATCCGTATGAATGTACTCCGCCTGGATCGAGGAGGAATAGGCCGTGATCCGGGAGAGATGGGTCGCCCCGCGACCCTGGGGGATGCCGTTGTCCACGTGCGCGCCGAAGGAAAGTACGCCGACGCGGTCTTCCATCCGGCTGCAGATATACGAGATGAGCACCGCGGCGTTCACCGCATGATCCACTCGCCGGATGCGCGTGGTCTGAGCCGCCATGCGGTGGCCGCGATCGACGCAGACCAGCACGTCCTGCGAGCGGTCGAGCCGGAATTCGCGGACGATGAGTTTGCGATGCCGGGCGGAGGCCTTCCAGGCGATGTCCCTAAAGTCGTCGTCCACGGTGTACTCGCGGAGCCGGTCGAACTCCCGCCCCTTTCCCAGCCGCGGCGCCGTCCGTTGCCCGAGCCCTC
>DATGFI010000767.1:0-4332 GCA_035309205.1 Planctomycetota bacterium
CGAGGAATGACATGTCCATCCTGGGCAAGATCTTCACGAAGGGCAAGAAGGGCCTGACCGACCTCGGCCTGGAGGAGATCCGGGTCGAGGAGAAGCGCCTCGAGATCCGGGAGAACCAGCACCTCCGCCAGATCGACAAGTACGACAAGCTCCGCGAAGAGGTCTTTCACCAGGGTGCGAAGAACAAGTCCCCCGCACGGCGGCGCATCTACGCCCGGCGCTTCGGCGACTACTCCCAGCGGATCTCGATGATCGAGCGCGAACTGACGCGGGTCGTGAAGGAGCTCATGACGCTGACCCGCGTCCGCGGCATCCTCGAACGCCAGCGCCAGATCCCGGTCCAGAACGTCCTGCAGCGGCTGAAGGAGGACGACCTGCTCAAACTGTCGACTCTTCTGGAGGACGACAAAATCAGCGAAGAGGTCTATCTCCAGAAGCTCGACACGCTCCTGGGCGTGGTCAACGACCCCGCCTACGAAAGCGCGGACATCGGCAACGAGGGCATGGAGGTGCTCAAGACCTGGGAGCAGATGGACGAGGGCGAGCTGGAGTTCGGCGAGGGGCTCAAGGAGGCCGTTGGCCGCGAAAAGACGGGCGGCCAGAAGGAAACGAAGGAAGAGGAGAAGCCCGAAGGCGAGGCGGATCCCGCATGATCCTGCACTCGAGGGAACCGATCCTCCCCACGCGGGGGCTCCCGGCGTCGGGATTTGCGAGTTTGGATTGGGGACTCTAGCATTATGGGACTCATGGACTTCCTGGGGATGAAGAAGAAGGACCTGACGCTCGACCAGGTCAAGCGAGAAGAGATCAAGCTCGGCATTCGCGAGAGCCAGACGCTCGCCAAGCTGGAGAAGCTCGAAAAGGAGCGCGAAGAGATCTTCGCCAAAGGGATGAAGATCAAGTCGCCGCCGCGACGCCGCCAGCTGGCCCGCCTTTATGAAGCCAAGTCTTCAGGCGTCAAGATGATGGAGCGCGAGCTCGGCGTTCTTTCGAAGGAGATCACGACGATCTCGGCCCTCAAGCTGGCTCTCGAGCGCCGCCAGACCTCCAAGGACGGCGTCTCCCGCATCCTCGACCGGGTCGACGAGGCGAGACTGATGACCTACCTGGAGGACGACAAGATCACGCAGGAGATGTACCTCGAAAAGCTCAACGGCGTGCTGTCGACCGTAACCGAGGGCGCCAGTCAGATCACCGAAGACCTGGGCAAGGAAGGCTCGGAGGTCATGGACGTCTGGCAAAAGATGGACGAAGGGGAGATCGACAGTTTCGCCGACGGCCTCAAGATCGCCGACCGGGCGGTCCGTCAGAAGGAAAAACGCGATTCCGAAATGGAAGCGGAGTAGGTATGGAAGTCGACGTGCAGGCGCCCCTCAAGCAGGCCCTCGCCAAGGCGAAATCCTTCACCGAGGCGAAGGACTGGCCGAAAGCCGCCTCCGCCTACGAGAAGGCGGCAAATCTCATGTCGCTGTGGGCCGAGCAGGCGCATGGCCGGGAGGCCGAGGAGCGCCGAAAGAAGATGGCCCTGCAGTATCGCGCCCTGGCCCAGAAGCTCCGATCCGGGGAGATCGCCCTGGAAGCGCCGCCTCCGACAGCCGACAGTCCGGCCGAGAAGGAATCCCCGATGAAAGGCGGCGGCGTCGGCGGCGAGATCAAGTCGATCGTGTCCAACCTGTCTCACGCGTCGAAAATCACCTGGGAGGACATCGGCGGGCTGGACGAAACCAAGAACGAGATCAAGTTCGCCCTGGGCATGACCCTCGCCCAGCATCCGCCGGGCGTGACGATCGCCGCCTGGACCCGGATCCTGTTCTACGGGCCGCCGGGGACGGGCAAGACCCTGCTGGCGGCTGCGACCTCCAATGCGGTCCGCTCCACCGAGGGCGTCCCGAGCATCTTCTATAACGTGAAAGTTTCCAGCATCCTCTCGAAGTACTTCGGCGAGAGCTCGAAGATCGTCAGCGAGCTCTATGGAACGGCTCGGGACACGTCGCCGTCGGTCGTCTTCCTCGACGAGTTCGAATCCCTCGCCGGACAGCGCGACGCGAGCGATTCGGGCGCCGAGCGGCGGATCCTGTCGACCCTGCTGTCGGAGCTGGACGGAATGGACTCCAAGGGCCGCGGGGACCTCTACGTCCTCACCATCGCCGCCACGAACCGACCCTGGGACCTCGACAGCGCGGTCCTGTCGCGCTTCGAGAAGAAGATCCTGATTCCGCTGCCGGACGAATCCACGCGCGAACGCATCCTCCGGATCCATCTCGAGAAAAAGGGCTTCCCAGTCGAGATGGCCTACCCGGAGCTGGCGACCTTGACCGACGGCTACAGCGGCCGCGAGATCGAGCGCTTCTGCAAAGAGGTCACCACGGGCATGGTCGAGGAGGTCAACAAAGGCATCCCCGCCCTGGTGGACCAGGGCTTGGACACCGTCAAGAAATACAAAATCAAGGTGCGTCCCTTGACCAGGGCCGACTTCGACGCCGCCGCCCGGATGATCCATCCTCAGACGACGGCCGAGGAAATGAAGAAGTACTACAACTGGAAAGAGAGCGCGGAGGAAGAGTAAGGATGGGCATGTTCAAGTCCAAGGAAGAAAAGCGGATCGAACGGGACATCGAAGTCCGCAAGGGGGTCAATTCGCTCAAGCGGAACATCCGCGATCTGTCCAAGCACGAGATCTCCTACATTCAGAAGGCAAAGAAGGCCAGGAAGATCGGCGACCAGTCCCAGTACGACTTCCTCAAGCGCCAACTGAAGAAGACCGCCGCACAGAGGCGCATGCGCGAGCGCCAGCTTCTGTCGATCGAGACCGCCGTCCAGATCAAGAACCAGGCCGAGAGCGACTCGGACTTCGCCAAGTCGATGGGGGCCGTCGCCAAGGCCGTGAGCGAGGTCTACGGCTCGGTCGACTTCGCCAAGACCCAGAAGAACTTCGAAAAAGCGATGATGCAGGCGGAGACGCTGCAGCAGCAGATGGAAATTTTCCTCGAGATGACCCAGGAGCACGTCATGTCCGGCGAGGTCGAGGGCGAGGACCAGGTCGTCTCCGACGCCGAGATCGACAAGATGCTCGACGAAGAGGTCGTCCACGAGGAGGGCGGCTCGGTCGACAAGGACATCGAGAAGGGCCTGAAGGACATCCAGGACGAGCTGGACCGGGAGCGATAGACCATGCCGGAGCGGCTCTGCGTCGCGTCTGCCCTGATTCTCAGCGATTCGTGCCTCTGGATCGGCGTGCCGCCGTTCCTGAGACGCGAATTCGAGTCCCCCTGATGCCCAAGCCCTTCCTCCTCGAGTCCTTCGAAAAGCACAAGGCCAAGGGGATCGCCCGCTTTCGGATGGGGGAGCTCGAGGAGGCCAAGTATCACTTCCTGAAAGCCGCCGAGTACCTGCTCCAGCTTGCCCGCCAAAGCGAAGGCAGGCTTCGAGAAGTCCGGATGAAGCAGGCCGGGGAACTCGTCACGCTTGCCAAGACCGTCAAGGAGCGCAAGGCCAAGGCCCGCGAGAAGGCGGCCGCGATCAAGGCCGGCGCCCCGGACTCGAAAGCCGACCGGGACGACGAGATCCCCAAGGAGTGGACGCTCGCGGAGAAGCCGAAGCTCCGCTTCGACGACATCGCCGGTCTGGAGGACGTCAAGGAGCAGATCCGCGTCAAGATGATCCTCCCCTTCACCTACCCGGAAAAGGCGAAGACCTACAAGGTGAAGTCGGGCGGCGGCCTCCTGCTTTACGGACCGCCGGGAACCGGCAAGACGATGATCGCCAAGGCCGTCGCCGGCGAGCTCGACGCGACCTTCTTCGCCATCGCGCCCTCGGAGATCCTCAACAAGTGGGTGGGCGAGAGCGAAAAGAACATCCGGAAGCTCTTCGACGCGGCCCGGCAAAGCGCCAAGGCCGTGGTATTCATCGACGAGGTCGAGTCGCTGATCCCCAAGCGCCGCGACGCCGAGGCGGGTGGCGTCATGGCCCGCGTCGTACCGCAGATCCTTGCCGAGTTGGACGGCTTCGAGGCCCGCGAGGGCCAGAGCGTCATGTTCATGGGCGCCACCAACGAACCCTGGAACATCGACTACGCCATGCTCCGTCCCGGACGCCTGGACGAGAAGATCTACATCGGGCTTCCCGACCTGGCCGCGCGGCGGAAGATTCTGGAGCTCAATCTGAAGGACATCCCGCGGGACAGGACGGTCGACCTGGAGGGCCTGGCCGAGCGCCTGGAAGGCTACAGCGGCGCGGACGTCTCGTATCTATGCCGGAAGACGGCCGAGCAGACCTTCCTCGAGGCGGTCGGACAGTCGACGGACCGGCCCCTCGCCGAAGCCGACTTCGAAC
>DATGFI010000768.1:0-10154 GCA_035309205.1 Planctomycetota bacterium
CGCCGCCAAGAAGGATGCCGCCGAGCTCAAGAGCGACCGGAAGGATCTCCGGGACGACCGGAAGGACATCCGTCACGACGAGAAGGATCTCCACGGGGAGCGGAAGGACATCCGCGAGGATCGCAAGGACCGGCATGAAGATAAAGAGGAGCTCCGCGGGGATCGGCGGGACCGCCATGAAGACCGGGAAGAGCACCGGCACCCCCACCGTCGATAGATCTTCACATAGGGTTCTGGATTGCTTCGACCCCCGCCGGCGCCGCGCCGGCGAGGGGTCGAAGTCTTATTTCCGGGAATCGGTGTAAACTGATGCAGGTGACGAACTCCGACCGCCGCTTTCCCACCACCATCTGGGATGACATCAGCTCCGCTCGGAAGGGGAGCTCGCGGGAGCTCGATCTCCTCCTCGCCCGGTACCGGAGCCCGATCATCGGATTCCTCCGCTGGAAGAATGTCCGGATGGAGGAGGCGGAGGATCTCGCCCAGGAAGTCCTGATCCGGATTTCCACCCCGGGCTTCTTCGAGAAGGTCGACCCCGCCAAGGGCCGCTTCCGCTCGCTCCTGCTCGGGGTCACCCGGAACGTGCTTTCGGAGTCGCTGCGCCGGGATCGCGCGGAGCGCCGGGGTGGGGGGGGCCAGGTGGTCCACGAGGGCGATCTCTCCGATGGAGCCATCCCCCTGCACGAGAAAGCGGTCGCTTCGGAGGACCGCATGTTCGATCAGCTCTGGGTCAGCGAGCTGGTGGATCGGGCTCTCCGGGAGCTCGAGGAGGATTCCGCGGCCCGGGGGACTTCGGAAGGCGCGGCGTTTCGACTCAAGTATCTGGAGGACCTCACCCAGGAGGAAGTCGCCGTCCGGCTGGGTTGTCCCGTCTTCAGCGCGAAGAACTACATCTACTACGGGAAGCTGAAGTTCAAACAGAAACTGCTCAGTTCCATCCGGGCGTACTGTTCGACCCCCGAGGAGTTCGAGATCGAGGTGAAGCGCCTGGCCCCCTTCTGGAAGGGGGAGGAGGCGTGAAGGGAGAGTGCCCCTTCTGCGGCCGGAAGGACGTGGAGCTGGCGGGGACGGGGGACCTCGAGTTCTGTACCACGTGTGCCGATCTCGTCGACGTGCCCGCCGCGCTTCGTCATCTGCCCCAGGGACGCGAAGAGCCGGTCGCGCACCTGGGCCGCTACAAGATCGTCCGCGAGCTGGCTCGGACGGCTTCGGGAACGGTCTACGAAGCCCGGGATCCGGACCTCGACCGCAGGGTCGCGCTGAAGGTCCTGGAGGTGCACCACCTGGGTCCGGACCCCGTCCCTCGCTTCCTTCGGGAAGGGCGGCTTCTGGCCAAGATCCGGCACCCCAACGTGGTGGAGATCCACGAGCTGGGGCGGGATGGGGGCAAGATCTTCATCGCCATGGAATACGTGGAAGGAGTTCCCTTCCCGGGACCCGGGCACCGCGATCAGGCGCTGAAGCGGCTCTTCATCGTGGCCAAGGCGCTGCAGCACGTCCACGCCCAGGGGATCATCCATCGCGATCTCAAGCCGACGAATATTCTCGTGGACCGAAGCGGTCGCCCGGTCCTGATGGATTTCGGCATCGCCCGGCAGGCCGACTCGGCCGCATCGACCGCGATCACCGCCACGGGCGCGGTTCTGGGCACGCTGGGCTTCATGGCGCCCGAGCAGATCTTGGGAAACGTCCGCGAGATCGACGCCCGGACGGACGTTTATGCTCTGGGCGTCCTGCTCTTCGAAATCCTGACGGGAGAGCTTCCGTTTACGGCTTCGAACATCGACGACTATGCGCGGCTTCAAAAGAAGGGGAAGGCCCCCAGCGCGCGATCGGTCCGGAAGGACGTTCCGGAAGCCCTCGACCGTTTTTGCCGGAGGGCGATGGCGTTCCGCCGGGAAGACCGGCCGCTGAGCGCCGCGGATTTCGCGGCGGAGCTGGTGGACGCGCAATCCGCGCCCCGAGGCTCCTTCGGACGGCGACTGCTCAAGCCGCTGGCGATCTCCGTGGGGACGGCGCTCGTCCTGGCGGGCGGGCTGATCGGGATCGTCCGGTCGTTTCAGAGCGGCCCCGCACCGGCTCCTGCGGCCGAAGCGGCCCTCCCGGCGCCGTCCGGCGACCCACTTCGGGAGGCGGAGCTTCGAAAGTCCAAGGGTTTGGGAGGAATGCTGAGCTTCGAATCGGCGATGACGGAGCTCCAGGCGGCCGAGCGACTCTATCGCCAAGTCCTCTCCGCCGAGCCGCGGAACATCCCGGCTACGGTGGGACTTGCCCGGCTTTACGCCGACTTGGGTCGGGAGTCGGACGCCCATCATCAGTTCGACCTCCTGCTGGACCGCGACCCGGGGAACCTCGAGATCCTCCGAGCCAAGGGGAATCTCCTCGTCACGGAACAGTTGGAGCTGGCCCTGGGCCACCGGAGCTTTCCGAACGTCTCTGCAGGGCTCTCCCAGCTTCTGGCGGAACATCAGGGGAACCGGTTCGACGAACTCCTTGCGAGGCTGCCGCCCTCAGGTCCGGCCGGAGCGCTTGCCCGGATGTATCGCGCCATCGCTCGCTCCCGTTTCGAGGAGGCGCGGGCCCTCGCGGAACAGCTTCCCCCCGGACAGAGCCCTCCCCATCTGGACTTGGCGATCCAGGCCCTCCAGGAGCAGGGCCGCCCCCAACCCCCGCATTCCTTGAAGGGGGAGGAGGAAGGTGCCTTGGATCGGAGCGAATCCCACCTCTGGGTCGCCCTCGTCCGCCATCTCTTCCGAAAGGGAGCCCGGCCCCGAGCCTCGACGTCGGCTTCCAGGACCCGCGTCCACCCGGCGCTGCTCCGACTCGAGGCGCAGTCCGACGAAGCCCGCGGCGAACGAGCGCGGGCCGTGGAGGCCCTGACGCGGGCCCTCTCCTCGGCGCCGGACGATCTCCAGGCTCGCCTCGAACGCGCCCGCCTGCTCAAGGAACTTGGCCGGTCGGAACAATCCAGGAAGGATATCCAGGCCGCCCTCCGGGGGGCGGAACTCGCCGGAATCAACAAGGCCGCAATGGACGAAATCCGGTCTCTCCTTTAGGGCGATCACGACGCGACCATTCGACGATGAGGCGGCGAGTTCAAAGTCACGCCGGCCCGGTTCCTCGGCCTTGAAGGCCGGGGGACGGGTGACGGCCAATTCCAAGACCTTGCTAATCATGGATCGTTGACCGACCACTGAGCCAGCCACTCGCCAGATGAGCCGGAGGATTGCCCTCTCTTGCCTCCGCAACCGGCGGGCTCAAGGGGGATCTGCCGGGGAGGAGGCATCATGCAGAGAATCACGCCATGCCTGTGGTTCGACGGCCAGGCCGAGGAAGCCGTGAAGTTCTATACTTCGATCTTCAAGAGGTCGAGGATCGGCGCCAAGAGCCGCTATGGCGAAGGGATGCCGATGCCGAAGGGGACCGTCCTGACCGTAAGTTTCACTCTGGAAGGCCAGTCCTTCCTCGCTCTCAACGGAGGCCCCCAGTACAGGTTCACGCCGGCGATTTCGCTCTTGGTCGACTGCCGGGACCAGAAGGAAGTCGACACGCTTCGGGAGAAGCTGAGCGCGGGTGGCCGGCCGGGACCCTGCGCCTGGCTGACGGACAAGTTCGGCGTTTCCTGGCAGATCGTTCCCAGCCTTCTGCCCAAGCTTATTCGAGACAAGGACCCCATCAAAACCAAGCGCGTCCTGGATGCCATGATGAAGATGGGCAAGATCGACGTTGCCGAACTGAAGCGCGCGTTTAAGGGATAGGATGGCCGGCAACCCGAAAGAAGAGGAATTCGACCGCCGGATGCAGGACATCGAGGAGCGTGCGGCGGACATGCTCCCGGACGACGCCTTGGTCATTTTCAGCGCCTTCGGACAGGATGCCGAAGGATTGCCGCTCGACAATCTCGACCAGGTTGCGGTCGACTGCCCCTGCCGCTTCGTCCAGAAGCACGACCCCTTCTTCGGGAAGGGCAGGGACTACCCCAGCGAGATCGTGGCGAGCCCCACGTGGCTCCAGCTCTGCAGGCTGGCCAATAGCATGATCCTGACCACCGGCGACCAGCACCACGTCTTCCTCGAAGGCGTCAACCCGCTTCGCGAAGAGTCGGGAGTGAAGATCCTCGAATTTGAAATGGGATCCTGATCAGGCGAGGGATTCCAGTCGGCTCTGGAGCACCTGGCGCTCGGGTTCGTTGCGGGCCAGGGAGAGCGCCTCCCGGAGATGGGCGCGTGCTTCCTTTGGTCGTCCCGCCAGGCGGTGCAGGTCCGCCACTGCCGCTTCCAGGAACGGGTACTTCTTCAGGCGCCCCCCGCTGCGAATCTTCTCCAGTTCCCGCAGTGCCGGCTCCGGGCCCGCCACCCGACCCAGAGCGATCGCGCGGTTGAGAGCGACGATCGGGGTCGGTCGCAGGCCATAGAGATGGGTGTAGAGCTTCAGGATCCCGGGCCAATCGGTCTCACGGAAGCTGGGCGCCTCGGCGTGGAGGGCCGCAATCCCCGCTTCCAGGTGGAAGGCCGTCAGCTCCTCCCCGGCGGCAGAGTGGTTCAGGAACAGGTAGCCCCGGTCGATCAGCGGTCGGCTCCAGCGCGACCGGTCCTGGGCCTCGAGGAGGATGAGCGAGCCCGCATCATCGATCCTCGACGGAAGGCGGGCCGCATGGAGGCACATCAAGCCCAAGAGGGCGAAGGTCGCCGGCGTGGCGGTCGACGGATGCTCCGTCAGGAAGGTCCCCAGCCGAATCGCCTCGGCGCAGAGCTCTTCCCGCACCGACCGCACGGGGTGACTGCCGTGGTAGCCCTCGCTGAACAGCAGGTAGAGAGCCTGGTGAATGGAGTCCAGGCGCTCCCGATCCAGCTGGAGCGGACCGGCGCTCCGCTTCAAGGTCTCCTTCGCGCGAGCGAGGCGCTTCTCGATCGCGGCTTCGGACGTCAGAAAGGCCTGCGCAATTTCCGTCACGCTGAAGCCGCAGAGGAACTTGAGGATGACGGTGACCTGTCCCTCCGACGGTAGGGAGGGGTGAGCGCAGCTGGACATCATGCGAAGCTGGTCGTCGCGGACGCCGTGATCGTCGACCGGCGAGGCTAACGACCGGGAGAGCCTCCGCGACGCCTGATCCTGCAGCTTGCGACGGCGGAGGACGTCCACCGCGCGGTTGCGCGCCGCCTGGAAGAGCCAGGCCGACGGGTTCTCCGGAACGCCGCGGTACTTCCAGACTTCCAGCGCCCTCAGCAGGGCGTCCTGCACGACGTCTTCGGCGAGGTCGACGTTCCGAAGGCCCAGGATCCGGACCAGCGTGGCGACCATCTTTCCCGCCTCGTGGCGGAAAAGATGGTCGACCAGCGCCGCCACTCCGCTCATTACTTCTGGCGGGCGAGATTGATCGTGACGACCGTCTGCTCCTTGCCGCCGTCGAAGAGCGTCCAGTCCTGCCGGAGATGATCGGCGTCGACGAAGGTGACGGTCAGGGTGTGCATGTGTTTGTCGTCCGGCTTCATGTTCGATCCCCCGTCCGCGGCGAACTTGATGGAGCCGGGCTTCTGGTCCTTGGTCGCCCTCATCCGCGGCTGGTTGCCGAGCATGCAGTAGTGGGTCAGAGCCAGGTCCTCGCCGTCCGGATGATAGATCGTGATCATCTCGGCATGGTTGGGCATCGACATGGTCTCAATCAGGATCGATCCGCCCGAGCTGATCTTGTACGTCACGTCGGCGGCGTGGTCCTTCTGCTCGCTGGTCCAATGGCCCTCGAGTTTCTTCATCTCGTCGAAAAGGGCATGGGGCTTGGGCTCCGCCTGCAGACTGCACGCCAGGGTCGCGATCGCCATCAGGGTCTTCATGGGTTCCTCCTTAGTTCATCGAATGCAGTTCCTTGATCTCTCGAATCTCCACGGATCCGTCGCTCTCGAAGATCGGGCATTCCTTGGCGATATCGGTGGCCTTGGAGAGGCTGGTGGTCTTGACGATCAGGTAGCCGCCGACCAAGTCCTTGGATTCGGCGTAGGGCCCGTCCGTTACGGCCGCTTTTTTCCCTCGGATCACTTTCCCGGCCTGGTCGAGAGGTTCCCCGGCCTTGTAGATTCCCGCCTTGGTCAGGCGGTCGATCCAGCTCATCCACTTCGCCATGTGCTGCTGCATCTGCTCGGGCGACATCTTGCTCATGGCGGCCGCGCCGCCTCGGAAGAGATACAGGTAATCCGGCATCCGGTCCTCCTTTCGTTGATGTTCTACAGGAACGCCTGGATGACGAACAGACTATTCCCGGGGCGGACAGAAAAATGCGGCTCACGCGGAATCCGAGCCCCGGGAGATCGTAGCTTCTGGATCGTGAAGCATAAGTTTGCGATCAGTAAAGTCGCGGCGAGGGGGCCGGCGACTGCGCTAGGATCCGAAGTCCCGAAGCCTCGGAGATCCTGCGTTCATCGCCGCGGGGCAGGGCGGTGCGGGACCTGGACCTAGGGCGCCGAACCCGAGCCGGCCAGTTCATGATGAAGCCGCGCATAGACCCCATCCTCGGCAAGCAAAGACTCGTGCGTTCCCCGCTCGATGATGCGGCCGGCGTCGAGCACGAGCACGAGGTTGGCCTTCCGGATCGTGCTTAGGCGGTGAGCGACGACGAACGCGGTGCGGTTTTGGAGGAGCAGCTCCAGCGCTTTCTGAAGGCGGGCCTCCGTGACCGTGTCGATCGCGCTCGTCGCCTCGTCCAGGACCACGATCCTCGGGTTCGCCAGCATCGCCCGGGCGAAGCAGACCAGCTGGCGCTGGCCGAAAGACAGGGAGGCGCCCCGTTCGCCGACCTGCGTTTCCAGGCCCTTCGGCAGGTCGCCGAAGAGATCGGCGCAGTCGAGTGCTTCAAGCGTCGCCCGCACTGCCGCGTCCGTGGCTTCGGGGCGGGCGAAGCGGATGTTGTCAAGCACGGTCCCCGTGAAGAGGAAGTTGTTCTGCTGCACGCTCCCCATCTGCCCGCGCAACGAGGCGCCGGTGGCTTTTTCCAGGTCGACGCCGTCGATCAGGACGCGGCCGCTGGTGGGGCGGTAGAACTTCTGCAGGAGGCCGACCAGGGTCGTCTTCCCGCTGCCGGTATGGCCCACGAGAGCGACCGTCTGCCCCGGCTCGGCGACGAAGGAGATCTCCGCCAGCACCGGACGATTCGGTTTGTATTCGAAGCGCACGTCCTGGAATTCGACGCGTCCGCCGATCGGCGCCAGCGGACGGGCGTCCGGGGCGTCCACCCATTCGGGATTCTGGTCGAGCAGGCGGAAGAGACGCTCAGCGCCCGCCATCGCCGTCAGCGCCTGGTTGAGCTGGTTTCCGATGACCTGTACGGGCTCGAAGAACAGGTTGGCCAGGAAGATGAACATGACGAGGTCCCCGACGCGGACCTGCATCCAGCCCGTGCCGTGCAGCGCCCCATAGCCCCCCAGGAGCGCCATGGCGCCGAGGAAGAGCTGGCTTTTAAGCTGCAGGAGCGGGACATAGACCGCCGAGGCGCGGGCCACGCCGACGTTGTTTTCGCTGTGGACGTCGACCAGCTGGCTGAAGAACTCGGAGTTGATCTCCTGCCGCACGAAGGCCTGGGTCACCCGGATGCCGCTCACCGATTCGGACAAGGTCGACGTAATGCGGCTCCAGGATTCCTGCATCCGGCGGATGCGGAGGCTCATCTCCCGTCGGTACCGGTTGTTGATGAGCCAGATCAGCGGGGCCATGAACAGCATGATCGAGAAGAGCTTCCAGTTGTACCAGGCCATGAGCGCGGCGGAGACCGTCATCTGCAATCCCTGGACGATCATCACGAAGGCGACGTCCTGGACGCCGACGCGGATGTTGTCGATGTCCGAGGTCATCCGGCTGATGATCCGCCCGAACTTGGTCTGGTTGAAGAACGACATGGGCATCGTCATCAGCTTGTCGAAGAGCGAGGCCCGGAGGTCGTGGACGACGCTCTCGCCGAGCTCCAGGGCGTAGCGGTAGCGGAAATGCAGCGTGATCATGGTGACGAGGGCAAGCGCCAGGTAGGCGCCCGCGGTCCAGGCGATCTCCGCGGGATCGCGGCGGGAGATCGGCCCCTTGAGCGTGTAGCCGATCATCCAGGCCAGGGCGGGGAGCTGCAGGCCCCGGAGGAACGTCAATCCGAACAGCGCATTGCGCTTCCACGCATAGGGCCGGGTGTAAGACAGGATTCGCCGGACCAACGCCATCTGGAGCGGGGCCTGATCCTTGTCCTGTTCGTCCGGCGGGGCGTAGTACGTGATGGCCCGGCGGATCGAGGTGGCGCTTTGGGTGCTCAAGCCGCCCTTCCTTCCGGGCCGGTATCCAAGTCCATCAGCTGCAGGAGCGCCGTCTCCCGGTAGGCGCCGGGGACCTTCGCCAGCTCCTCGTGGGTACCGGTCTTGGTCAGCTTTCCGTCCTCCAGAACCAGGATGACGTCGGCCCGGCGAAGGAGGCTCAGGCGGCCCGAGACGACGAACGTGGTCCGGCCTTCCATGGCCTGGCGCAACGCCGACACGATCTCGTTCTCGGTGCGGGCGTCGACGGACGCGGTGGGGTCGTCCAGGAGCAGGATCGGAGGCTTCAGGAGCAGCGCCCGCGCCAGCGCGATCCGCTGCCGCTGGCCGCCGGAGAGGTCGACGCCCGACTCGCCCAAAACCGTGTCGTACCCCTTCGGGAGCTGCGAAATGAAGTCGTCCGCCGACGCGAGCCGCGCGGCGTCGCGGATCTGGTCCATGGTCGCATGGGGATGGCCGAACGCGATGTTCGCCGCGACGGTGTTGGAGAACAGGAAGGTTTCCTGGTACACGATGCCGATCTGCCGGCGATAGGCGTCGAGATCGAGGTCGCGCAGGTCGTGCCCGTCGGCCAGGATGCGGCCTCGGCGCGGGTCATAGAGACGCGGGACCAGGCTCAGGAGCGAACTCTTTCCGGCACCGGTAAGACCGAAGATGCCGACGACCTGGCCCGGCGCGGCCGTGAAAGAGATGTCCTGCAGCGCCGGCTCGCCGTCGCCGTAGCCGAACGTGATGCCGTCGAACTCCACCCGGCCGCTGAGCTTCTCCGGGACGTGGGCGTTTTCCTTGCTGCGCACCTCGGCCTGGGTGTCGAGCACCTCGAAGACGCGGCGGGCGGCGGCGAGGCTCTGCTGGACGGAGTTCGCGATGGTCGACAGGTTCGCGACCTGTCCGGCGAACTGCTGAAGGAGTCCGGCGAAGACGACGAGACCGCCGCCCAGGGCGATGCGATCGTGGACGTAGAGCCATCCGCCGTAGGCGAAGAGGATGACCAGGCTCAGCTGACTCAGGAACTGGGTGCCGGGAGCAAAGATCGACAGGTCCCAGAAAATGCGACGCTGCTGGTCGGAAACCCGGTCGTTTCCCTCCTGGAAGCGCTTCACCTGGTGAGGCTCGGCGGCGAAGCCTTTCACGGTCTGCATGCCGCGGACGCTTTCGCTGAGCTGAAGGACGAGCTGGTCCTGCAGCTCGCGGTTCTTCAGGTACCCGGGGCGCAGCCGCTCGGAATAGTAGCGGGTCAGGATCGCCAGCGGAATCGAAATCGACAGGCAGGCGGCGGTCAGGGCGGGGTGGATGCGCCACATGAAGATCGCGTAGACGAGGAGGGTCAGGACGGTTTCGGTGCCCTGAAGCAGGACGCCGTCGACGAAGAGCCGGGTGTTCTGGGCGTCGCCGGTGACGCGGTTGAAGATCGAGTGCGAGCCGTGCTCGTCGAAGAAGCTGAAGCTGAGGTGCTGGAGCCGGGCGTAGAGGCGCGAGCGAAGGTGGGGGACGATCTCTCCCTGGGTCAGCCTGGCCGTGATCATGTTGTAGGCGTAGGCCAGGCTCGCACGCAGGAGGGCCTGGAGGGCGATGGCCCCGGAGAGGAAGAGGACCGTCCTCAGGGGGGACCAGTCCGCGGGGGGGTGCCAGCCCAGGGGATACTGAGGGACGGGGAGGCTGGGATCGAGGCCGTGGCGGATGACGTCGACCACGATGCCCAGGAGCTGGAGACCGGCGAGTCCGAGAAGGACGAGGCTGACGCTGAGGCCCAGGGAGAGGAGGAAATTGGTGCGGAACTGCCAGGCCAGGCCGGTAAGCCGTCGGACGAGGCTGCCGGTGGAATAGCGCTCTTCGGGAGTGGGGTCGCCGGGGCTCGCCATGTCGGTGGAGAGT
>DATGFI010000769.1:0-5579 GCA_035309205.1 Planctomycetota bacterium
GGGGCGTTCTTATCGGCTTCGGCGCAAAGATCGAGAACTTTCTGCCAGGCGGCCAGCGTGTTGAGGCGCTGGGCTTCCTTCCGTTCGATGTCGATCTGTCGCTGATTCCGTTCCCACGCCTCGAGGCGGCGCACCAGTTCCTCGAGCCGGGGCCTCTGGGCGGCGAGGTGGGGATCGTTCGGATCCAGGATGGCGATCTGGTTCAGGGCAAAGAGGGCATCCTTGAATTCGCCCTTCGCGTCGGCCGCCTCGACTTGCCGGACGAATTCAGCGATCCGGGCGATCTTGGGATCGGGCCCCGTGGGGCCCTCGATCTTGACGATCTCCTTCTTTTTCTCCTCGCCCGACATCAGGTTGATGACGATGACGGCGGCGATGAGAAGAACGGCGACGCCCGCCCCTAGGATCACCCATTTTTTGTAGGTTTCGAACCACTTCTTGGCCGCTTCGACCCACTCGTTCATGATCGGTTCCTTCTTTTGAGAAAAGAGGATCTTACGCAGTGGGCTTGCCCCAGAATCCAGAATAGCCCCGGTCGCCGCGCGAGGCAATATGTAGAAACGAACGGCATGCAGTTTGCTCCATCCCTCTTGCCCCGGAACATCCGAGGCGGAGGAGAGCGACCCTGACAAAAATGTCGGAACCGTCCTGCATTCTGGTGATTGGCGCAGAGGATCAGCAGGTGCTGGCGACGATCGCCGCCCTCCGGGAATCCGGCCTGGACGTTGTGGGCACGACCGATCCGTGGGAGGCGATCGCGCTTGTCTCCCAGCGCTCGTTCGCGCTGATCGTCACAGATCAGGCTCTGGGCGGTTATGGCGCCCTCGATTTCTTCTCCATCCTCAGCGAAGATCCGGTGCTTCAGGAGATTCCCACCGCCGTCTACTCCAGAACCTCCTTCGAGCTGCCCCGGCTTCTGGCTTCTGTCGACCAGGCGCTCCATCCGCGATTCCCGTCGGAGGAATCTTCGTCCACGGATACCCGCTTCGTCCGGCGCCTCCGTCGTCCGCGGATCCCCGCGATCGCCTGAGGCCTCGACCTCGAACCCGCGCCGGCGGCGAACTCCGCCATGGCGGCCCCCGCGGGGACGAGGCGCCCCCGATGGAGGAAAGGGGAATCCGCCGCTGTTCGGGCGGCGCGGATCCGGGCGCCGCCCAGGAAGGTTCCCCCCCGCCGGGCGTCCGCCCCGCCCCGGCGTCCGCTCCGTCCTTCCGGCTCATCTCCCTTCAGGACAGCCGGAATCCCGGGGGGCCAGCGCAGGATTCCGCATGAAGACCGAAGCGGGGAAGCGCTCATCCCCTCCGGGGGGATGCACGGTCCGCTTCAGCACGAAGTCGAAGACCAGCGGATTCCATGCGTAGATCTCGTTCAGACTCCTGCGCTCCTCCTTGGAGAGGAAGCCGGCGGAGACGAGGCTTCCCGTCCGAACGAGCGCGTTGATCGCCGGCAGCGGGTAATCGCTGCCGTTCACCAGCCGCCCGTGCAGATCCTTCCGCCGCAGCAGCGTCTCCAGCGACACCCCAAAGCGGTTGTACTGCAGCACGGCGGAGATCTCGCCGAAGACGAGCCCGCGATATCTTTCCTCGCCCATTAACCTCAGGAAGAGCTCGAAGTTCGGCACCGAGCTCCGGCGGGGATCGTCGAGGTCCACGTTGTCCCCCAGGCCCGCGCAGTGGGCCACAATCACCCGCACGCCGTGATCGAGGGCGCGCCGCAGAAGCAGCGGATTCCCGAGTCGCTGGTCCTCGGCGGCGTCGACCGCCTTCTCCTCCCCTCCGTGGCTCAGGAGGATGAGCCCCAGCGCCCGCATCTTGGCGTAGAAGGGGTCGCAGAGCGGGTCCGACGGGTCGATGCCCATGCTGTTGGGGAGCCACTTGACCATCGTCGCCCCCTGCCGCGCTCCCCGCTCCAGTTCCTCGATCGCGTCGGACCGGTAGGGATGGACGGAGATCGTCGGCAGGAAGACGTCCGGATGCTCCCGGGCCAGCTCCAGCACATAATCGTTCGGAACGTAGAACGCGGTCCGCGCTTCATCGACCGTGCCGTCGCGGCGGTAGCGCCGGTCGAACGCGAGGATCTGGCAGCGGCCATGCCCGGGGCCGGTCCGCATCCGCTCAAGAAGACGCTCGACGTACTCCCGGTCGGCCTGCTCCAGATGGCGGACACCCGCGGCGCGAAGGTAGACCTGAAACTGCAGCCGCTTCACGGGATGAAATCCCGACTGCATCTGGGGACTGACGCAGCAGCCGCTGCGCCCGGCTCCGACGCCGGCGACATGGACGTGGACGTCGAGCTGTTCCTCCGGGTCGATGCCGTCGAAAGCTCGGTTGATGAGGGCCCGGGCTCCCGGCGAGAGATCGGCAGCCCTCGCGTCCGATGGACGCGAAGGGCCGGCGGCCGGCGCAGCCAGAATGGCGCAGCCCAGGAGCATCATTCCCAGAAGCGCGAGCACCACTGAGAGCGCAAATCCCTGCACACAAGCCTCCTCGGGGCGCCCAATCTCTCGCCTCTCGGAGGCGGAGCAAGCGGCGGGCCAGCTCCGGTGGCGAATCCTCCGTGGACGAGGGGATTGGACGGTCCGGGCCTCGGTCGTCGAAGGCGAGCTTGATCCGGAACGCCCGCGCCGTGATCGCCCGAAAGGCGCCGTACAGGTCGGCGACCGGCATCGTGGGCCACGCGGCGCTCGAACCCAGGGGGGGCAGGGACCTGTTTTTGAAGGGGAGGCGCTGAGCCGCGGACTCGGGGATGTCGGCAGGAGCTCAGCAGCGGCTACCGTGCGACGGGCGTCGCCGCGGCTTTCGCCAGGATGACGGGCGGCAGCATCTGAGCGACCGCGGACTCGGTCGTCTGGACCGAGATCGCGGCCGGCGGCCCGGTTCTGGACGAAATCCGCTCCGACCACTTCCGAGCATCCCCCTGCGCCTGGAGCAGGCTCACGAGGACCTCCGTGTCGGGTAGGAGGGTACGGATCTTCTTGTAGAGATAGCGGACGGGAATCAGCGCTGACGGTTGAAGCGAGACCAGGATCACGAGGTCCGGCCCCCGCTCCCGGGCCTGGCGCGCTTTTTCCCCGACCGTATCCCCCAGAGCCAGGACCTCGGCGTGCACGCCCCGGGATTCCAGGATCCGCTGGATCATCCGGCTTCCCACCTCGTCGGCCGCGTCAGCCGCGGGGATCGAGAGAACCAGGTGCGGAGCCGCATTCGCCGGGACCACCGGGGGAGTGGGCGGAATCTCCGACTGAGGCCGATCCGCGAGGTCCTCGGCGATCGCCAGCAGGGTCTTCCGGATGAACTCGATCGAGGAATCCTCCAGCCGCCCCCACGCGCGATCTTCCTGGGCCAGACTGAGCGCCGGGAGGAGGAGGAAATCGCAGACCTGGCTGAGGGTCTTCCCTTGCGCGAACTGTTCGACCAGTTCCTCCGCCGCCGGGTGATCGCTGGCGAGGAGGCGCTGGTAAAGCTGGATTCTCGGCTCAAGACTCGCGTCCGCGGACAGGAGGGTGTGGAGGAATCCCAGGCCCGAAAAGTGCTTGCCCAAGACCACCAGCGAGACCGTGATCGGGATGGCCAGGAGCAGCCCCAGGCCGCCCCAGGCCCAGGTCCAGAAGACCGCCGCCACGAGCACCGCAAGCGGGGAAAGGCCGGCTTTCTTTCCGTAGAGCTGCGGCTCGACCGCGTTGGCCACGATGATCTCCAGCGCCAGCCACGACCCCGCCAGGACGAGCGACCGAGTCCACCCGGGAAAGACCGCCACCGACAGGAAGATCGGCAGCGCGGCGCCCAGCCAGATGCCGAAGTAGGGAATGAATCGCCACAGGCCTGCCAGGACGCCCCACAGGAGCGCATTGGGAATCCCGATCGCGATCAGTCCCACCATTACGAGGATCCCGTAGCTGACATTGACGATCGCCTGGGTCAGGAGGTATCGGCTGACGCTGCCGGCAGCGTCGCTCATCGCCTGAGTGGTGACCTGAACCTGACCCACGCCGAAGAGCTGGATCAGCCGGTCCCGCAGGTCATCCCGATAGATCAGCAAAAAGACGACGAGGAGGAGAACGATGAACCCGGTCCCCAGGTTATTGAACAGGGACAGGAAGAACTCCCCCAGGAGATCCATGGACCCCGACGAGACCAAGTCCGGCGGCATCTCCGAAGACCGGAAGGGCGGGGGCGACGAGAGGTCTTTCCGCGACAGCTCAGTGCCGGTGCTCTCCAGTCTCCGATATCCCTTGAGCAGGAGGCCGCCGACCGGGCCCATCCTCGCGGTCTTGGCCTCGATGTTTCCCCGATAGTCCGGCAGCTTTCGTGCGACTTCGGCGACTTGTCGGGTGACCAGCCAGCCCATACCCGCCATGAGAATGGCCGCCAGGAGGACCGTCGTGAGAACGGAGGCGCTCCGGCACAGGTGCAGCCGCTCCAGCGCGTTCCCGATCGGGGCGAGCAGGAGGGCCAGAAGCACGGCAAGGGCGAGCGGAACCAATAGCTCGTGGCCGGTGCGAAGGGCGGCAAGGATCAGGATGGCGCCGACAATCCGGGCGAGCCACGTTGAGGCTTGGAACGGGCGTGCCATGAAGCTCCAATCGCTACGACGGGGGGCTCGGCCGCCGCCCCAGATGCACGTGCCAGATGAGGGACGCCAGGAACGCCACCACGAAGAAAGCGAAGCCGATCCAGGCGATCCCCTCCACGCTCCTGGGAATGCCTCCAACTCCGAACATGGCCGCGATCATGGCGACGAAGAAAAAGGCGAGCGTCAAACTCAGCATCGCGGCCTCCAGGCTCGCTTCCGAGCGCCTCTATGTACGATGTCTTCGCCTGAGCGTGACCGTATCGAAATCGGTTCCGGCTGGCTCTGCTCCTGGTATGAGCCCGGATACGGCGGCGATTCATCGGGCAGCGACCCGGCCGTATCCCCGCCTGGACCGAGCGAAGACCCCCGCATGGCATCCGTCGTCCCTGTGGGCTCTAGTCAGGCTCACGGTCACCCGGTGGAACGACGACAAGGTGCCCAAGCTGGCGGCCGCACTGGCCTTCTACACCGCTTTCGCGGTCGCTCCGGTGCTGCTGATCGCGATCGCCCTGGCCGGACTGGTCTTCGGAGCGGATGCAGCCCGCGGGGCCGTCTCCCGGGAGATCTCGGATCTGGTTGGACCCCGCCTCGGCCGGGAGATCGAGGGGATCCTGCGGAACGCTACGCAGCCCCGGGCCGGGGGGATCGCGACCCTGTTGGGGCTGATCGCCCTCCTCTTTGGTGCGTCAGGAGTCTTCGTCGAACTGCAGGATTCCCTCAACATCATCTGGAAGGTAAAGAAGAAGGCTGGCCGCGGGCTCTGGGGGACGATCCGCAGCCGCTTCCTGTCGTTCACCATGGTGCTGGGGATCGGCTTTCTCCTGCTGGTGTCCCTGGCCCTGAGCGCCGGCCTGGAAGCCTTGGGCCAGAAGATGACGGAGGGAAAGGGGCCGAGCGTTCTGATTCGCCTGGTCAATCCCGCCCTCTCACTCGTGGTCATCTCGGGCCTCTTTGCCGCCGCCTTCAAAGTCCTTCCGGACGCGCGAACGCTCTGGCGGGACGTCTCC
>DATGFI010000770.1:0-7896 GCA_035309205.1 Planctomycetota bacterium
TGGGAGGATCTTTCTTCCACGAAGCCGAAGCGCCCGAGGTGCGAAACGACGAGGAATCGCGAGCCGCGGTGGTACGACTGCTCTTGGATAGGGGAGCCTGCCGGGGCAAGGATGAGGGCAGGCGCTCAACTCTCTTGAGAGCGGCCACGCGGGAGGCCCGGCAGGTTCTCCTCGAACGGGAAGCCGCATCGACCGGACCCGTTCCCCCGTGCTATCTCGTGCAGGCCGCCGAGCAGGGGCACCCAGAGCTGGTCGTCCGCTTTCTGGATCGGGGACCGTCCCCTGAGGCCATCCAGCGGGCCTACTCCTTGGTGCTTCGTGAGTTGGGGCGGTCGCGGGCGAAAAGCAACGATCCATGGATCGATATCGCCCACCTGCTGGAGCGGAAAGGCGCGGAGGCCTCCCAAGAATTGCCGGAAGCCGTCGAGGCGGGGGCCGTGGAAGTGGTCAAGCTTCTGCTCCAGGCGGGAGCGGATTCCAATCGTCCCGGGAAGGACGGTTTGTCCCCGGCGCACATCGCAGCCAGGAAGGGCTCGGTGGAGATGCTGGAGCTCCTGCTTGACCGTGGGGCCTCCGTTCATGCCTGCGATCCCGCCGGTCAGACCCCGCTTCACGCGGCGATTCTAGGGCGACATGATCACTGCGCTCGGCTGCTCCTGAAGCGGGGCGCCAATCCCAGGCACCGAAGACAATCTCCGTTTGGGGAAGAAACGGCCATCGAACTGGCAAAGGACCAGGGGCTGCACGACTTAGCGCTCACGATGGAGAACAGCGGTTAACGAAAGGGAAAACACATGTCTCCTCGCCGTCAGATCACTCGAGTGACGATTACGGATACCGCGACGGGCAAATCCCGGGAGATCCCGCTGGGCCAGCCTGCCAAGAAGGGTTGGAACGATCTAGTCCTGGGATGGGGTTTGGGAACCCTGAAGAGTTGCGCGGACATTACGCTCGATGAGCCGCTGGAAGGAGCGGACCTCGGCATCTATTTCGCGAGCAATCATATGATCCTCTCGGGGACGGCCGCCAAGGGCAGCACGCCGCCGGAGATCTCGTTTGCCGATTCCCCTGAGAGGGCAAAAGCGGAAACCGGTGCCAAGGTGTATTTTCGCTTTGACGGTAGCGACCTGAGGATTGGACGGCATATCCTCCGATGGGGTTGATCGAGGGAAGATTGTCCGGCCATTCGTCCCTAAAGACACGTTCTACGGGAGCGCCATGAGACCCCTGATTCTAAGCGGTCGGGCTCTGGGGAAGGCTCATCTTCCGAAGGACTCCGACATCCTCGATTGTCTCAGGAGCTTGGGGGTCCCTGAATCGTTCCTGCATTTCAAGCTCGCCGATCAATTCAACGCCCCGGGTGTTTTCGAGCAATCGCATTTCGTCATGGGTACTTCTTCGACGGGGGCCATCAAGGTAGAAGAGGAAGAACGCGGAGCCGGAAGCGGTGAGAGCTTTTACCTGTTTTGTATTGAAAGGGGCCTTGAGATCTATCTGTCCTTCTATACGGGTGATGGCGGGGAGCTGGCCCTGCTCGTGACGTGTGACTCGGGGGCTTGCGACATTTGCCCCAGGCTGGCCGCGGCGATGGGAAGCCCCTGGCCATCGCACTCGAACAACATCGACCAGCCCATCTCTCCCGATCGGCTTGCGATCCACCAGCACAGACTCACCTCATTGCGCGAGAATGTCCAGAAATGGCTATAGCCGATATTGAGCGCCGGTATCGTTCGCTGCCGGTGATCGGGCCTACTTTGCGCAAAGGGGACTGTGTGACGATGGCGCTGAGGATACCTCCTGAAGGGTAACCGACGCCGGTCCAGAGAGGGCCGCCCGAGTACGGGGCATCCTTCGCATGCCCGGCTTCCGCATGGCATGACAGCGCACACACGGAATGCCAGTCCGGGGGAAACACGGAGTCTTTCAGCTGGAGTGTGATCGCCTGGCGCAAGCAGAACGGGGTCGAACCTCATGCCAACGGAATGCGACGACGACCCTCGCAGCTTCGGCAATCGATGCGACGGTCTGCCGTGGGAGGACGATCGGCGCACTTTTCCTTAAACCGCCTCCCGGCCAAGTTGATCATTCAGGCGATTGAAAGGAGGCGATGATGCACACACTGACGACGATGGCTTTCCTAGTAACCCTTCTTGCGGGAGCTTCCGCGTCGGCGGGCGACGAAGGCAAGGAGAAGACTCTGACGGGGATCCTCCGGCATGACGCCAAACTCGAGGGAGGCGCATGGATCCTCGACGTGGAGGGAATGCATTACGACCTGCATGGGAATCTCTCGGGCTGCTCCTCGGGCGATACGGTCGAGGTCGAAGGCCGAACTTCCCCCGAATGGGTGTGCTATCACATGGTGGGAACCGTGCTCAAAGTCACCCGAGTCAAAGTCCTCCGGACGCGCGAGAAGGGCGATCGGGCTTGGCTGCTCCCCGGGCCCCTGGTCGCGCCAGAGAGGAATCCAGAGTGGTATTAATCCGCCTCATCGAGGAGAATGAGTCATGATGATGATCCGTCGCTTGGGCACAGGGGTACTGCTTTTGCTCGCGGCGCTCGGCTCCTGCAAGCCGCCTTCGAGTCCACCCCCGTATCCCGTCTACCGGGAGCCGGCGACGACGATCAAGGCGCGCGTGGGAGACGAGTTCGGGATCGAGGTGTCCTATAATCCGACCGTCGCTCCGGCCTATCGCCTGGAGCTGAAGCACCCCGTCCCGGACTGCCTCTCCGAGCTCGGGACGGACGAGACCTCGGACGCCGGAGGAGAACGGAAGCCCGGCTCGGGCGGGACGAGGATCCATCGCTTCAGGGCCGTCCGTCCCGGCCTCGGAACCGTCACCCTCTCGGCGGGGAGTAAAGGCGACGAGCTTGGCCGTCCGGAACCGCTGACCTTTTCCGTGACGGTCACGGGGCCGTAAGGCCCGCCAGGCTAAGGCTTCTGGCCCTCTACGTACTCATAGAGGCCCAGGTCCCGGAGTTCGGATTCCGGGTCGGGCGAGCGTTCCGACGCGAGCGCCAAGAGTGCCTCCCGAATGAGCTTCCGGGCCTTGGTCAGACGGTTTCGGACGTCCGAGATGCTGAGGGAGTATTTCCCGGCCAAGGTGGCGTAGTCCCCGCCTCCTTGTCCCTCGGCGCCTATGTGGTCGAGCAGGAGGTCGAGTTCGACCGTTCCGCCAGCCGACCGAAGGCGCTCCCGGACCCGGGAGTTCGCTTCCTCGAGATACCGCTTCCGTTCCTCCTGATCGAACAGCGCGAAGAACTGGTGTTCCGGGATAGCCCCCTTCGGGGAAGCGATCTCCCGGTCCCCGAGGGCCTCCTCGCGCTCGGTCGTCCGGCACTGGGCGCGACCGGCCTTCAGCTTATTGATGTAGAACCTTCGGCAAGCCAGCTTCAGGAAGCCTCGGAAGTTCTTGTCGTAGGTCAGGTTCTTGAGCACATCCTTCTCCAGGACGAACAGGAAGAAATCCTGCGTGTACTCCTTCAATTTCTCCCCATGGATGCCGAGCACCCTCTGGAAGAAGGCGTGGATGAACCGACCGTAGAGGACGAGAATCTGGTCCCGGAGTGCCTTGGGACTAGCGTCGGAACCGGACTTGGGAAGGATCTCCCCCCAGGGCGTGGTCTGCGGGGAAGGGGGAAAGGAGTGGAGCGAACTGTCCTGGCGGCGCCCCTTCGATCCCACCGTCACCCTTCCCGGACGCATTGATGCGTCCAACGTCCCAAGTATATCGCCGGCCGAACGCGAACTCCGGATTTCGGACATTTTTTCAAACCGCGCCGACACTCCGTTGATCGGTCTTCCGGAAGGACGGTGCCTTCCGATTCGGAACCATACTCTATTGGGACGGGGTATTCTTTTGGCGAGTTCCGAGGAAGTCCGGCGGCCGCTTGCGTCGCCGGGGGTGGGGACTGGCGGGTCGGTAAAGATGAGCCTGCTCCAGGAAGGTCAGATCATTCGCGGGACGTGGGAGATCGAGCGGAAGCTCGGCGAAGGTGCGTTCGCCGAAGTCTTCCGCGTCCGCCATCAGATCTTCGGCCGCCAGGCCATGAAGGTCTTCAAGACGGTCGGGATGACCCTCGAGAAGACGAAGGCGCTCCTCTCCGAGGCGGCCATCCTGTCCAGCCTCTCCCACCGGAACGTCATCCGCGTCTTCGAGGCCAACACCACCGAAACTTCGGCGGGGATCTGCGGCTTCTTCACGATGGAGCTCGTCTCCGGTGGAAGCCTGGACGACTTCTGGCGTTCCCACGGGAACTCGTTCATGCCCGTCCCCGACGCCGTGGAAGTCGTCCGGCAGGTCTGCCGGGGGCTCGCCATCGCCCACGGCCAGAATCCTCCCATCATCCACCGCGATATCAAACCCCAGAACATCCTGGTCGGCTACGACAGTGAGGGGCTTCACGTCCGCGTCAGCGATTTCGGACTGGCCAAGCAGGTGAATCCCCTCACGCTCCGGGCGAGCGCCCGGGGGACGCCGGCCTTCAAAGCGCCCGAGGTCTTCACGGAGCGGGGGCAGGATTCCTGCCTGTGCGACGTGTGGGCCGTCGGCACCACCCTCTACCTTCTCCTCAGCGACCGGTTTCCCTATGCGGAGTCTCCGGACGAGGACCTTTCGGATCCGCGCCGGTTCAAGCGGGAGCTCCTGCGCCCGAGCAAGGTGAATGCGCTGGTGGACGCGGAACTCGACCGGATCGCCTCGAAGTGCCTGGCGATGAATCCAAAAGACCGCTATCCGACCGCCCGGGAACTCCTCCTCGACCTGGAAAAGTGGAGACCCAAGGCCGCGCGCCCCTCCCGGGGGGAGCCGAGCGCGCCGGACGTCTCGAAAGCGGCGCTCGGGGACTACACGCCCGCGGATGCGGGAAAGGCCGAAGCCATGGCCAAGGAGGCAGTCCGCCTCGCAAGGTCGCTTGGGAACCTGGCCGAGGCGGCGGGGCTCCTTGAGTGCGCTCTCAACGAATGCCCCCCCCCTCCGCGAAAAGTACGAAAAGATGCTGAAGAATTGGCGGCGTGGAGTCGTCATGTGACGGCCCCTGCGACCGACAACCCGAGGAGACGGTGACCGCGACCAACTTCGCCCTGAACGACGGAAAGCCTACCTGGAAGATCCGGGTCGACTCGGCCGACGAGTTCCGCCAGGTGGAGCACAGCAACGACTTCCGGATCTTCTACTATCCCGGAGGGGCGGTCCTTTCGTGGGTTCTGAAATTGACCACGCCGTCCTTCGAAACGCTCTCGGTGCACCACGCCTTTGATCTGTCCGATCAGGCGACGCGGGACTACCTGGGGGCGGTGGCGTCGAGCGGAAAGGTGCTCCTCAGGTTCGAGGGAAGCGAGGACCGGGAGACGGCGGTCTCCGTGGGAAGCGCCAAGCTGTCCCGGCTCCTCAAGCAGGGGACCGAATACAACGAGCGCCTCTCGACGATTGAAGGAGCCGACGCCATTCGCCGCTTCCTCGGCACCTTCGACCCGATCTTCCGGGACCGGGGGGCGGAAGCCGCCTGGGCCGAAGTGGACCTGACGGCGGGAGTCGCCGAGCGCCCTCAACCCGTCGAGGCGTCGGCGAAAAAGGTGGGAGCGACCTCGGACCTGAGGTCCCAGTCGCAAACGGTGCGCGGCACCGACCGCAGGCGGAAGCCCGTCCCCCGGGAGGACTCTTCGGGGGGCGGCGAATCGGACGGCCTCCCCTTCGAGCCTCTTCTCAAATCCGCGCGGGCCGATCTCTTCCGGACGAACGCCTTCCGCATCGCGGAGCTCCCGGTCGACGTCTCCTCGCGGGACCTCGATAAGCGCCAGCGACTGGTCGAAATGGCGGCTCAGACGGGAGCCGCCGTCCCTCCGGGGTCGCATCGCGCGCTCCCCATCGAGGGCAGCGTCTCCGCCGACCTTCTTCGGGATTCGATTACCCGGCTCCGCGATCCGGGACTCCGGATCATCGACGAATTCTTCTGGTTTTGGCCCATGCCCGGCGCCGCTCCCGGACGGCCCGACGAAGCCCTGGTCGCCCTCCGGGAGGGCAATTTTCAGGCCGCTGTGGACCTGTGGAGCAGCCGGACCGGAGGGATTGAAGCGGCCGCGCTCGGGACGCACAACCTGGCCGTGCTCTATCACGCGATGGCCCTCGACGCCGAGGCTGCAGGCAAGGAGAAGACCGCTCAGGGTCTCGACGTCCGCTTCTCCTGGGAGAAGGCCTTTCAGAATTGGAATTCCGCCCTCCAGGCCGACCTGCTCTGGGATCGCCTGCGCGAGCGGATCCGCGAGCTGAACGATCCGCGTCTTCCCTCATCGGCGGCAGGACGGATCCGGCGCACTCTCCCCAAGGCACTCGTTTCGATGAGCGCGCAGCTGGCTGCCGCCGCTGCCCAGGCGGGGAGGGTGGCCGATGCCGAGCGCCATAGCCGGATCCTCTCGAAGTGCGGGTTCGAGAGCGCGACCGTGGAAGAGGCCCTGCGCGAAGCATGCGCGCCGCTCCGGGACCGGATCTTGGTGCTCTCTTCCGCCGCTCAAAAGGAATACGAAGAGGCCCCCGAAAAGGGCCTCAACATCGCCGATCGCCTCCTCTCCCAGGGAGCGGCTCTCCTCTCCGGGATGGATGCTCTCTTTCCGGCGGGGCACATGGTGCGATCGGACGCCCACGACGACGTCGCCGTCCAGGCGCTGATCGCCTCGGTACGGTACTACAACCTGAAAGAGGGTCAGGAAGCCCAGACGCTCAAGGTCCTCGCCCGCGTGCTGCCGCTGGCGGAAAGTCAGGCGGCCCGGGAAAAGATCCAGGGCAACATCGACACCATCCTGAAGAACCAGAGCTGGGAAGAGGAGAACCGGCACTTCCTCAAGTGCTGGTTCTGTACCAGCCGGAAACCCCACAAAGGGGCCGAGGCCAGCGTCGACATGCATGCCAATGTCCAGCGGCAGAGGGTGGCGTACAACACCACCCGGACGACCTGGGACAAACGCACGCTCGTCGTCCCCCGATGCGCATTCTGCCAAGCCGCGCACAAGAAGGTCGAATCCTGGGGCAACATCGGCGCCGCCATCGGATTTCTCTGCCCGGCGGTCTACTTTGTCAGCTTGATCGTCAAGACTCCGAAAGAAGCGGCCGGAATCGGATGTGGCGGACTGATCGCCTCGGCCATCGCGGCGGGAGTGCTCGCCCTGATCTCGAAAGGGATCGGCGGGCTCTTCCGACCCTCCGGCGTCAAATCGGATTCCTACAAAGAAAAGTTCCCGACGGTGCTCGACGCGAGAAAGAAGGGCTGGGCGCTGGGCGCGAAGCCCTGAGTCGTGACGTGAGGATTTGGCCATGCTAGAGGACTTTCGGCAGTTCGCCTTCCCGGAGCCTTTCCGGATCGAGCCGTCCGCGATCCCCGAGGAGATGCAGGAGGCCCTCCAGCACCTGGCTCGGGGAAAGAGCCTGGAGCCGGGCGCGGAGGAATCGTCCAAACTGCTCGTGGCGTTGGCCACGGAGCTCTTCAGACTCCGACAAAAGATGCTGAAGCATGGAACCGCCGAGCCGCGGGAAGAGGTGCGCCGCGCCTGGAGACACGTGGAGACCATGGGGGACCTCTTTAAGCAGGCCGGATACGAGATTCAAGACCATAGCGGCCGGCGGTTCGAGATCGGGCTGGATCTATCAGTCGTCGCCTACCAGCCGACCTCCGGAATCGACCGCGAAACGATCATCGAAACGGTGCGGCCTTCCATCTACCTCCGCGGCGTCCAGATCCAGCGGGGAGAGGTGGTGGTGGGGAAGCCGGAACCCCCCGGCGGGGCGGGGGAGGGCGACTCGCCTGTGGCGGACGCCCCTGAGAAACGAGGAGACTGACATGGCTCGGACGACCATCGATTTCGGCATCGACCTGGGGACCACGAACAGCGAAATCGCCCTCCTC
>DATGFI010000771.1:0-5517 GCA_035309205.1 Planctomycetota bacterium
TCATCAAGGTCGGCCTGATCGGCTGCGGCGGACGCGGCACCGGGGCGGCTGAGCAGGCGCTCAATGCAGACGGGAACGTCAAGCTTGTCGCGATGGGAGACGCCTTTTCCGACCGCCTCCAGTCGAGCCTCCGGATCCTGAAGAAAACCCTCCCCGAGAAGGTCGAGGTGAAGGACGAGAACTGCTTCGTCGGATTCGACGCCTATAAAGGCGTCATCGCCGCGAGCGACGTCGTCCTCCTGTGCGAGCCGCCTCATTTCCGTCCGGCGCACCTGAAGGCCGCCGTCGAGGCGGGGAAGCACGTCTTCGCCGAGAAACCCGTGGCGGTCGACGGACCCGGCATCCGGTCGGTGCTGGCCACCTGCGAAGAGGCAAAGAGGAAATCTCTCTCGGTCGTCTCGGGCCTGTGTCTGCGCTATTCCACGGGATTCCGCGAGATGATGAAGCGGGTCCATGACGGGCAAATCGGAGAGGTCGTTGCCCTCCAGGCCAACGACTACCGGAGCGGCCGCTGGTCCCGGCCCCGCCAGCCCGAATGGAGCGATATGCTCTGGCATATGCGCAACTGGTACAATTTCACCTGGCTGTCCGGCGACTTCAACGTCGAGCAGCACGTCCATTACCTGGATGTCTGCGCCTGGGCGATGAGGGATCAGTATCCCGTGCGGGCCATCGGCATGGGAGGCCGGCAGGTGCTCACCGAGCCGGAATACGGCCATATCTACGATCACTTCTCGATCGTCTACGAGTACGCGGGAGGCGCGCGCCTGTTCAGCAACACGCGCCAGCACAAGAACTGCAAGAACGACATGAGCGCGGTGGTGATGGGATCAAAAGGCCGCGCGGTCATCTCCGAGGGCCGGGTTTCGATCTCCGGCGAGGCGCCCTGGGAGTACCAGGGGAAGGACAAAAGCATCTATCAGGTCGAGCACGATGAGTTCTTCGCCTCGATTCGAAGCGGGAAGCCGATCAACAATGGCGAGTACATGTCCAAGAGCACCCTGATGGCGATCATGGGCCGCATGGCGGCCTACACCGGCCAGCAGATCGGCTGGGAGCTGGCGCTCCACTCCAAGGAAGATCTCACGCCGGCGAAGTATGACTGGGACCTGGCCATCGATCTGCCGCCCGTCGCAACGCCGGGCCTGACGAAGTTCTTCTAGGCGTCGGTAAGGAGAATCCGCCCATGCCCTTCATCCTGCGCGCCGTGCTCGTGGCCCTGGGGACCATGGGGGCAGGTTCCGCGGAGTCGGAGCCGCCGAGGAAGGCTCGCGCAATCGAGATCCAGGTGGACGCCTCCGATGCCGCCCGGAGGATCTTTCATGCGCGGCTCGTGATTCCGTGCGATCCCGGGCCGCTGACACTCCTCTATCCCAAATGGATTCCCGGAGAACACGGGCCGACGGGTCCGCTGGCCGACATGGCGGGCTTCCGGATCAAGGCCGGCGGAAAGACAGTCGCCTGGCGCCGCGACGATCTGGACCTTCATGCGATCCACTGCGAAGTCCCGGCGGAATCTGGGAACGTCGAGGTCACGCTCGATTATCTGGCGCCGCCGCCGGGGACGGAAGGCCTCGTCTCCGCCCAGGCGTCGGCGCAGCTGGCGGTCTTCCACTGGAACCAGATGCTGGTCTACCCCAAGGGCGGCTCGATGGGCGAGATCGAGTTCCAGCCGTCCTTGGTTCTGCCCCAGGGCTGGACCTTGTCCTGTGCGCTTCCGGTGGCCACCGCATCCGCCCACGGGAAGACGTTCGAGAGGACGACCTTGGAGACCCTGGTCGATTCTCCCGTCCTCTGCGGCGCCCATCTCCGCGAGATCCCGCTCGCGCCGGACCATTGGCTGGCGCTTGCGGGCGACAGCGAGGCGGCCCTGGCCATCAGCGACGAGGTCCTCGGCGCTTTCCGGCGCCTGGTGGCCGAGGCAGGGACGCTCTTCGGGTCGCGCCCCTACCGCTCGTACCGCTTCTTCCTCACGCTGTCCGACCTGACCCCGCCCTTCTTCCTCGAACATCACGAATGCTGCGACAATCGGGCGCCGGAACGGACGCTGCTCGACGAGACCCTCCAGAAGCGATGGCTCTTCGTCCTCCCTCATGAGTACGTCCACTCCTGGAACGGCAAGCACCGTCGGCCCGCCGACATGGTGACATCCGACTTCCAGGAGGCGATCGCGACGCGCCTTCTATGGGTCTATGAAGGGCTGACCGAGTATCTCGGCTGCGTCCTGGCCGCTCGAAGCGGGATCTGGACCGCGGACCAGTTCCGGGACAACCTTGCGCTGGCCGCTGACGGCCTGGCCAACCAGAAGGGGCGTACCTGGAGGCCGCTCGTGGATACGACCCGGGCGGCGCCGATCCTCTACGGCGCCCGGGGAGATTGGGCGTCGTGGCGTCGCGGAGTGGACTTCTACAACGAAGGCCTGCTTCTCTGGCTGGAAGTCGATGCGATCATCCGCCAGGAGACCAAGGGAAAGGCCTCGATCGACGACTTCTGCCGGCGCTTTCACGGCGACGGAGGAGGCAAGCCCTCCGTGAACCCTTACACCTTTGAACAACTGGTCGAGACCCTCGCCTCCGTCGCCCCCTACGACTGGAAGCGGCATCTGACCGAGAGGGTGACGTCCCTCGCTCCCGAGCCTCCCCTGGGGGGCGTGGAGAGGGGCGGATGGAAGTTGAGCGTCCAGCCGACGCCCTCGGAGATGTACCGGGTCCATGAAGGATCGGACAAGTCGATCGATCTGACGACCTCGATCGGGCTCCTCCTCAAGGAGGACGGCACCGTCGCCGACATCATTCCCGACAAGGCCGCGGACCGCGCCCGGATCGGCCCAGGGATGAAGCTCGTCGCGGTCAACGCTCGGCGATGGTCCGCAGATCTTCTGCGCGAGGCTATCCAGGCGACCAGGTCCGGCGGGCCGCTCGAACTCCTGGTGGAGAACGCCCAGTTCTTCCGCACGTATACGCTCGACTACAAAGAAGGAGCCAGGTATCCGGGGCTGGTACGGAACGAGGCGATCCCCGATCTCCTCTCGGAGATTCTCAAGCCGCGGGCGAAATAGCAGGCCTCATTTTCTGCCCTTCCCCGGGGAACCCGCGCTCGGGCCCGGCCGAATCTCGTAGGGGAACAGGCGGTGTTCGGGCTCCGCTCCTCGTCGCGCAGAAGCCGCCCGGAGCAGGAGAGTCACCGCATATCGGCCCATGGCGAACCAGTCGGCCTGCGCGCAGGCGAGTCCCGCGACTTCCTCCCCGCCGATTCCCAGCACGCTCACGTCGTCCGGTACCCGCGCACCGCGGCGGCGGAGGCCTTCGATCGCGAGCCGGGCGAGCGTGTTGTTGAAGCAGATGAGGGCCGTCGGGACCGGTCGGAGCGCCAGGAGCTTGTCGACCAGCACGACGGCTCCGGGTTCCGTGATTTCTGCGGACAGCTCCCAGGCGCGGCGGCGCGGGAGGCGGGCCTCGCTCAGGCCCTTGCGGTATCCGACGACCCGCCAGGGGTTCAGGTCCGCCAGATGCCAATGCGCGTAGGCGATCCGTCGATGGCCGAGCCGGGCCAGATGGGCGACCGCCAGCGCTGCGCCCATCTGGGAGTCCTCGCGCACCGTCGAAATGCTCGGAAGATGGAGATCGTGGTCCAGAAGGACCACCGGAAGCCCCAGGCCCAGGGTGCGCCGGACCAGCTTCTCCTCTCCAAAGGAGGCGAAGATGACACCGCGGAGGGGGGCCTCCCGCGTCACTTGCCCGACCGCGGAATCCATCTCCGTGTGGGAGGCATGGTGGACGAGGAGCCGGCATCCGGCCCGCCCCGCCTCGCGGGTCGCCCCCTGCAACATGAGCCCGCTGATCGTTCTCGTCACCGCCTCATCCTGACGGTTTCGAGACGGATACCCGGCCTGCAGGTAGCCCAGGAGCGAGGACGGGGCATGCGACTTCCGGAGCGTCAGGGCAGGGGGCTGGAGGAGCGTTCCCTTGCGGCGGTATTTGACCAGGAGCCCTTCCCGCTGGAGACTGTCCTGGGCAAGTCGGACGGTCTCCCGGCTCACCCCGAGCTGCTCCGCCAGATCCGAAGCTGCGGGAAGGCGATTGCCCGCGAATTCACCCCGCGCGATGGCTTCGCGCAGGACCTGCTCGGTGCGGCTCAGGAGGGATTCGGGGCGAGCGAGGCGGCCGAGCCCGGCCGAACGACGGGACTTTGTCATCGATTTACCATTATACAATCCGAGAGTGTATCTGGCCTCCTGTCACGATCGGATTCCTGGCGGGTATTGGTAGCGGGGACCAACGAACAAACAAGACAGGAGTGACTGGTCATGCGAAGGCATTGGCTGGCGGCCGGAGTCCTTGGGGTTCTCCTTGCGGCGGACGCGGCGCGGGCCGACGTGGGCGACCCGCAGCTGAAGACCGACCATCCCTGGTATCCCGGCGAACTTTCCTGCTCGACATTCGAACGCCTGTTCAAGACCCAGGCCGACCTCTATACGCGCGTGACCGGCCGGAAGACGGACACGGACGAAGACAAGGCGCTCGCGGCGTGGTACTGGCGCAACCTGCACTATTTCCACTGCACCGAAGGCGTCTGCAACTACTGGGGAACGGGCTATACCAAGGGCGACATGTTCAACCGGGAGTACTGGAAGGGTCTCTTCGCGTACGGATATGGAATCTGTGGAGAAACCCATTCGCAGTGGGAGGCTGAGATCAATCGGCTGCTGGGGCCGTGCAGGGGCCGGTCCGCCGGGGTGCCGGGTCACAACAGCTTCGAGGTCTACCTGACCGGCGGCGAATACGGCGACGGCCGCTGGGCCCTCCTGGATCAGGATATCTCCACCGTGATCTTCGACAGGGAAGGCAAGCGCCTGATGTCGATCGCCGAGGTCGCCGCCGACTACAAGGATTACACCAACCCGAATTTCAAGCCCGAGCGCCAGCGCGGCTGGCGCGCCGGGGGACTCTCCGACGGCGACCCTTCCGTCTACAGGTCCCACTCGAACACGCAGTACAACGGAGGCTATGCGGCCCTTCCCCCCATGGTTCACCTTCGGCGCGGCGAAACGATGCGGCGCTACCTGAATCCCGGCCTCGACGATGGGAAAACATTCGTCTATTGGGGAGTCAACCTCAACGTCGGAGGTATCCCCGGGCCCGCCATGCATTCGACGTGGGTCAATCAGCCGGAAAAGATGTACCAGTCCAAGGCCGCCTGTTCGTGCCCGAGCTCCGGCCCCGCCCGGTTCGCCAATGCGGTCTACACCTACACCCCCGATTTCAAGTCCGACGCCTATAAGGAGGGAGTGGTCGACGAAAGCGCCCGGCAGGTCACCTTCGAGTTTCACTCGCCGTACATCATCGCCGCGACGCCTGCCGGCCCGGCGCAGGCGGCCATCTACGAATCCGGCGGAACGAACGGCCTGATTCTGCGAGGAAGGATGACATGCCCCGTGCAGGTCTCCGTCGACCAGGGCCAGACCTGGATCGATGCGGGCAGCGCCAGGGACGGAATGGACCTGACCGAGCACGTCAA